>NZ_JBHVWF010000149.1:0-19471 GCF_042882365.1 Streptomyces sp. NPDC058221
CCTGCTGATGGGTTCCGCCCAGTAGGAACGGCCCCGCACCCCCGGCCGCGCGGCGCTGCCCTAGGAGCGGGTACCCGGGCCCAAGAAATGTCCTGAAAGGCAGGTGAAGGCACGGTGTCCGACCGGACGGGTTACCCCCGGCAGACAGATACCGGCGCCGGATAGCTGTGGCTGCGTACATCATCCGACGCGTCTTCGGCGCGGTGCTGCTGCTGTTGATCGTCAGCGCAGTCACCTTCGCGATCTTCTTCCTCGTCCCCCGGATAGCCGGGCAGACGATGGACCAACTGGCAGCCCAGTACGTGGGCAAGGATGCCAATCCGCAGTCCATCCTCGCGGTCAAACAGAACCTCGGCCTCGACCAGCCGCTGTACATCCAGTACTGGCACTTCCTCAAGCAGCTCTTCGTCGGCGCCGACTTCCAGTTCGGTCCCGAGGCCACGCACTGCGGTGTGCCGTGCTTCGGCTACTCGTTCAAGCGGCACGTCGAGGTGTGGCCCGAGCTGACCGCGCGCATTCCGGTCACGTTCTCCCTGGCGGTCGGTGCCGCGGTGATCTGGCTGATCAGCGGTGTGGCGATCGGCGTCGTCTCCGCGCTCAAGCGGGGTTCGATCCTCGACCGCTTCTTCATGGCCATCGCGCTCGCCGGTGTCTCCCTGCCGATCTTCTTCACCGGAATGCTCGCGCTGGGTGTGTTCACCGTGCAATGGCCGTTCTGGGAAGGCGGCGTCAACTATGTGGCGTTCACGGACAATCCGCTCGACTGGGCGTGGAATCTGCTGATCCCCTGGTGTTCGCTGGCCTTCCTCTACTCCGCGCTCTACGCCCGCATCACCAGAGCCGGGATGCTGGAGACGATGGGTGAGGACTACATCCGAACGGCCCGGGCCAAGGGCCTCAGGGAGAGCAGTGTCATCGGCAAGCACGGTCTGAGGGCCGCGCTCACCCCCATCGTCACCATCTTCGGCATGGACTTCGGCCTGCTGGTCGGCGGCGCCGTCATCACCGAGACCGTGTTCTCCTTCCCCGGACTCGGTGCATACGCCATCAAGAGCGTGCAGGAGAGCGACCTGCCCATCGTGATGGGCGTGACGCTCGTCGCGGCCTTCTTCATCGTCATCTGCAATCTGCTGGTGGACCTGGTGTACGCCGCCATCGACCCCAGGGTGAGGTACTCGTGACCGAGGTTTCCAAGGCACAGAGCGCGGCGGCCGACGCCCCCGCCGGCGCCGCACGGACCGGCAGCGACGAGGCCTTCCTCTCGGTACGGGACCTGCGCATCCACTTCAGGACCGACGACGGCCTGGTCAAGTCCGTCGACGGTGTCAGCTTCGACGTGAAGCCCGGACAGACCCTCGGCATCGTGGGCGAGTCCGGCTCCGGGAAGTCCGTCACCTCGCTCGGCGTGATGGGCCTGCACCGCACGGCCGCCAACGCCCGTATCTCGGGCGAGGTCTGGCTGGACGGCGAGGAGCTGATCGGCGCCTCCGACGCCCGGGTGCGCGAGCTGCGCGGCCGGAAGATGGCCATGATCTTCCAGGACCCGCTCTCCGCGATGCACCCGTACTTCAAGGTCGGGGCGCAGATCGTGGAGGCGTACCGGATCCACAACAAGGTCAGCAAGAAGACCGCCCGCACCCGGGCCATCGAGATGCTCGACCGGGTCGGCATCCCCGAGCCGCACAAGCGGGTCGACGCCTACGCGCACGAGTTCTCCGGCGGTATGCGCCAGCGCGCCATGATCGCGATGGCGCTGGTCAACAACCCGGAGCTGCTCATCGCCGACGAGCCGACCACCGCCCTGGACGTCACCGTCCAGGCGCAGATCCTGGACCTGATCCGGGATCTGCAGAAGGAGTTCGGCTCCGCCGTCATCATGATCACCCACGACCTCGGGGTCGTCGCCGAGATGGCCGACGAACTCCTGGTGATGTACGGCGGCCGGTGCATCGAGCGCGGACCGGCGGAGAAGGTCTTCTACGAGGCCCAGCACCCGTACACCTGGGGCCTGCTCACCTCGATGCCGCGCATCGACCGTGAACAGACCGAGCGGCTGATCCCCGTCAAGGGCCAGCCGCCGTCGCTGATCAACGTCCCCTCCGGCTGCGCCTTCAACCCGCGCTGCCCGTACGCGGACATCCCCAAGGACGACCTCACCCGCACGACGCGTCCCGAGCTGCAGCAGGTCGGCGACGGGCACTTCTCCGCCTGCCACATGTCGACGGAGGAGCGCACCCGGATCTGGACCGACGAGATTGCGCCGAAGCTGTGAGCGAGGCGAGTGATGTGAGCGACGTGAGCGAGAAGAAGGATCCCCCGGTGCTGGAGAAGGACGTGACGATCCCGGAGCAGGCCACCGCCTCGCGCGAGCCGCTGCTCAGGGTCGAGGGCCTGGCCAAGCACTTCCCGATCCGCAAGGGACTGTTCGGCCGGCAGAGCGCCGCGGTCAAGGCCGTCGACGGCATCGACTTCGAGGTGTACCCGGGGGAGACCCTGGGCGTCGTCGGTGAATCCGGCTGCGGCAAGTCGACGATGGGCCGGCTGATCACCCGGCTGATCGAACCGACCGGCGGCAAGGTCGAGTTCGAGGGCCGCGACATCACGCATCTGTCCATGGGCAAGATGCGGCCGATGCGGCGCGACGTCCAGATGATCTTCCAGGACCCGTACTCCTCGCTGAACCCGCGGCACACGATCGGCACGATCGTCAGCGCGCCGTTCAGGCTCCAGGACGTCGAGCCCGAGGGCGGTCTCAAGAACCACGTCCAGGAGCTGCTGTCGCTGGTCGGGCTCAGCCCCGAGCACTACAACCGCTACCCGCACGAGTTCTCCGGCGGCCAGCGCCAGCGCATCGGCATCGCCCGCGCGCTCGCCCTGCGCCCGAAGCTGGTCGTCGCCGACGAGCCGGTCTCCGCGCTGGACGTCTCGATCCAGGCGCAGGTGGTCAATCTGCTGGACGACCTCCAGGACGAGCTCGGCCTCACGTACGTGATCATCGCGCACGACCTCTCGGTCATCCGCCATGTCTCGGACCGGATCGCGGTCATGTACCTGGGCAAGATCGTCGAGCTGGCGGACCGCAAGTCGCTGTACTCGGCGCCGATGCACCCGTACACCAAGGCCCTGATGTCCGCGGTGCCGGTGCCTGACCCGCGCCGGCGCGGGGTGAAGAGCGAGCGCATCCTGCTGAAGGGCGATGTGCCCTCGCCGATCTCACCGCCCAGCGGCTGCCGCTTCCACACCAGGTGCTGGAAGGCGACCGAGATCTGCAAGACGCAGGAACCGCCGCTGATCGCCCTGAAGACCGGCCACCAGGTCGCCTGTCACCACCCGGAGAACGCACCGGACCAGGCGCCCGGGCAGCAGGTGCTGGCCGGGGCCCGGGAAACGGTCGAGCTGATCACGGCGGCCGAGCCGGAGACCGCTGCGGCCAGGACGCCCGAGCCCCCCGCCGAGGACGGTGCCTCGCTCACCAAGAGCGACGCCGCCACCCCCTCCGAGGCCGCGGAGGACACCACCGAGGAGTAGTACCGGCACAATTGCCCGGTGCTCAACGAACTGTTCACGCCCTCCGTCCAGCATGCGCTCGACATCGTCGGGATCTTCGTCTTCGCGATCTCCGGCGCTCTGCTCGCCGTACGCAAGAACTTCGATGTCTTCGGCATCGCGGTTCTCGCCGAGGTCACCGCGCTGGGCGGGGGGCTGTTCCGGGACATGATCATCGGGGCGGTGCCGCCCGCCGCCTTCACGGACCTCGGGTACTTCACCACCCCGCTGCTCGCCGCCGTTCTGGTCTTCTTCCTCCATCCGCAGGTCGAGCGGATCCAGGTCGGCGTCAACGTCTTCGACGCGGCCGGGCTCGGCCTCTTCTGCGTCACCGGGACGGTCAAGGCGTACGACTACGGCCTCGGCCTGACGGCGTCGGCGGCCCTGGGCCTGGCCACCGCGGTCGGCGGCGGTGTGCTGAGGGACGTACTCGCCAACGAGGTGCCCTCGCTGCTGCGCTGGGACCGCGACCTGTACGCGGTGCCCGCGATCGTCGGGGCCGCGATGACGGTGCTCTGCATCCGCTTCGACGGGCTCAACGCCTTCACCAGCGGGGCCGCGGTGATCACGGCGTTCGTGCTGCGGCTGCTGGCGCTGCGCTACAACTGGCGGGCCCCGCGGGCCTACAACCGCCGTTCGGCGACGGCGGACGAGGGCTAGGACCGCTCGTACCCACATCTCACCGACCGAGAAAAGCTACCGCTCAGTAATGGGATCGGTGTACCGTGCTTTTCATGGCACAGGCAGCAACGCAGGCGGCAGAGACCGCGCAGGCGACCATCGGCGACAGTGAGTTCGACCGGGACACCGCCGTCACCCTCCGCGAGGAAGGCGTCTACGACGCAGAGCTCTCCGCCGGCTGGACGATCATCCACGCGGTCAACGGCGGCTACCTGCTCGCGATGCTCGGCCGGGCGCTCGGCGAGGCACTCCCGCACCCGGACCCCTTCTCGGTCTCCGCGCACTACCTCACCGCCTCCGTTCCCGGACCCGCGGTGATCCGCACCCAGGTCGTCCGCACCGGGCGCACCCTCTCCACCGGCGAGGCCTCCCTCTTCCAGTACGCGCAGGACGGCACCGAGGTCGAGCGCATCCGGGTCCTGGCCACCTACGGCGACCTGGACGGCCTGACCGACGACATCCGCACCTCGGCGAAGCCGCCCGCCATGCCGCCCCGCGAACACTGCCTCGGTACGAGTGACGGAACGGCCCCGATCCCCGGCAGCTCCGCCATCACCGAGCGGCTCGACATCAAGCTCGACCCGGCGACGGTCGGCTGGGCCGTCGGTCAGCCGTCCGGCAAGGGTGAGATGCGCGGCTGGTTCGGGCTCGCGGACGGCCGCGACGCCGACCCGCTCTCGCTGCTGCTCACCGTCGACGCGCTGCCGCCGACCTCGTTCGAGCTGGGCCTCAAGGGCTGGACCCCGACCATCGAGCTGACCACCCACATCCGCTGCCGCCCCGCCCCCGGCCCGCTCCGCGTCTCCATCACCACCCGCAACCTCGCGGGCGGCTTCCTGGAGGAGGACGCGGACATCTGGGACAGCGCGGACCGGCTGGTCGCCCAGTCCCGCCAGCTCGCCAGGGCGCCGCGCAGCTGACACCCCCGCGACGGCCGGAGCCGGGAGATGCTGGTCCGGTGAAATCCGACCGGTTGCTCTCGATCCTGCTGCTGCTCCAGACCCGCGGCCCGGTCCCCGCGCCCGAGCTCGCCGAGCGCCTCGACGTCTCCGTACGCACCATCTACCGGGATGTCGAGGCGCTCTCCGCGTCCGGTGTCCCGGTCTATGCGGAACGCGGCCGGCACGGCGGGATCGCCCTGCTGCCCGGGTTCCGCACCGATGTCACCGGGCTGACCGCGGACGAGGCCCGCGCCCTGTTCGTACTGGCCGCCGACGGCGCCCACGCGGCGCTCGGGCTCGACGCGGCGATCGGCTCCGCGCTGCGCAAGGTGATGGCGGCGCTGCCCCCACCGCACCGGCCCGCCGCCGAGCTGACCAGCCGCCGCATTCTCGTCGACCCGGAGCGCTGGCGGAGCGGCCCGCGCGCCGGCGTCGACATCGCCGAGCTGCACGACGCCGTGTTCGGCGACCGGAGGCTGCTGCTGGAGTACCGGCACAGCGGTACGCGGACCGCGCGCACCTACACCGTCGACCCGTACGGCCTCGTGGTGAAGGCAGGAGTCTGGTACCTGGTCGCCGACCGGGAAGGGGAGCCCCGGCTCTTCCGCGCGGACCGGGTGCGGCGGGCCGAACCCACCGGCGACCCGGTGGTGCGCAGACCCGGGGTGGAGCTGGCGCAGGTGTGGGAGGAGCTGCGCCGCCAGGTGGAGGAGCGGCAGGGGGAGGTGGCCCTGCGGGTACGGGTGCACCGCTCCCGGCTGGATCTGTTCCTGCGGCTGAACGCCGCCGTGCTCACCGGGGAGCCGCAGCCCGAGGGGCCGGGCAGCGGGTGGCTGCGCGCCGAGCTGGCCGTGGACTCGGTGGAGTGGGCGCGCTCCCTGCTCTCCTTCGGCCCGAACGTCGAGGTGCTGGAGCCGCCGGAGGCCCGTGGGGTGGTCGCCGCGCACGCGGCCGCCGTCATGGGGCTGTACGGGGATCCGGTCCAGGAGGCATCCGCAGGAAGCGGGTGAGCGCGGCGGTCAGCTCGGCCGGGGAGTCCTCCTGCACGAGGTGACCGGCCCCCTCGATGAGCCGCAGCTCGGAACCAGGGACGAGGGAGGCCAGTTCATGGCCGCGGCCGACCGGGATCCAGGTGTCCTCGGTGCCCCAGCAGATCAGCACGGGGGGCTCGATCTCGCCGTAGCGGTGCTGGATCTCGTCGGTGAACCGCTGGTCGTTCTGGCTGATCTGCCGGTAGAAGGCGGGCTGTCCGGCCTCGGTGCACCACGGCGCGACCAGCCGGTCCAGGACCGCCGGACGCAGACCGGGGTGGCTGGCCGAGCTCACGTACTCGCGCACCAGCGCCCGGTGGAGCGCGGGCGGCAACTGCCCGAAGACCTCCGGGTGTCCGCCGAGCAGCCGGTATGCGGGCGAGCCCCACGGGGCCAGCGCCACCGGGTCCACCAGTGCCAGCCGGCGGTAGCGGGCGCCGTGCAGCAGATGGGCGCGCAGCGCGACGCAGCCGCCGAAGTCATGGGCGGCCACAGCGGGTTCCGGCAGTTCCCAGTGGCCGAGGAGTTCGGTGAGCACCCGGGCCTGGGAGCCGAGCGATACGTCCTGGTCCTCGTACTGGGCGGAGGCGCCGTACCCGGGCAGGTCCCAGACGAACACCTGGTGGTCCTGGGCCAGCGCGCGGGCCACCCCGCGCCAGACGTACGAGGAGAACGGTGTCCCGTGCACCAGGACGACGGGCGGCGCCCCGGCCGGGCCGAGGGCGGCCCAGCGGACCTCCCCGGCGCAACTGTGGAAAGTACGGTCCAGGACCCATGCCTCGTCGCTCATGAGGGCTAGCCTAGGCGGCTGTTGAGCTGCGGAGCACGCGCCGCTGCGCCCCGTGGCGAGGGGCTCAGGGGGAGGGGGCGTCGTCCAGCCAGTGCAGCCGGCCGAGTGTGACCAGCCGCAGCCGGCGCCGGGCCACCCCGGCCACCTGCGCGTCGCCGTCCGGGCCCCCGTCCAGCATCGCCGACGCGGTGATCACCATGTGGTCGACGTAGAGGCCGCCCAGCATCAGCAGGTCCTCCTCGCTCCAGCCCTGTGACTCCGGCTCCCCGGCGAGCGCGGCCGCCACCTCCTCGGCGAACAGCCGGAGCTGTGCGGCGATGGCCTCGCGGACCGGGCCGACCCCGCCGTGCTGCTCGCGGGCGATGAAGCGGAAGTGGGCCGGCTGCTCGCGGACATGGCGCGTTATCAGGTCGACGCTGCGGTCCAGCCGGACCTCGCTGTTCCCGGTGTCCGCCAGGATCGCGCCGATCATTCCGTGCAGGCTGCCCAGCGTCTGCTCGACGAGCGCCACCCCGAGCGCGGCGATGTCGTCGAAGTGCCGGTAGAAGGCCGTGGGGGTGACACCGGCGGCCCGGGTCACCTCGCGCAGTCCCAGGCTGCTCAGGCTCTGGTCCTCCAGCAGCCCCAGAGCGGCGTCCAGCAGCGACTGGCGCGTCTTCAGCTTCTGGGTCTGGCGGATGCCCGCGGTGTGACTCATGCCATTCAGTAAACAACTGTTCTCTGGAGCGGGGAAGGGGCGTACGGGTCTAGACTGACAAGTCAGTGAACACTCGTACTCTCAATTGAGGAAAGGCTGACCATGATCATCCTCGTCGTCGCCCTGCTTCTGCTGGGGATCGTGCTGGGAGCGGTGGCTCAGATCCCGCTTCCGCTGACGCTCGTCCTCGGGGCCCTGATCGGCTGCTGGCTGCTGGTCTTCGCCGTGCGCGAGCGGGTGGGCGCGCAGCGCCGCTCCCGGTGAGGGCCGCCGCCCTCCAACGACCAACCAGCGAAACCGCATTCGTCCCCGAAGGAGTCCGCACCATGACGCTCACCACACCCACCCGCCGCTCCGGAACGACGGGCATCACTGCTCCCGGCGCCCCCGCGGACACGCCGCAGGGCGACTCCGCCCGGTCCGCCCGGTCCGCCCGGTCCGCCCGGTCCGCCCGGTTCACCCGGGATGCCGACGCCCTCGCAGTCGCCTCGTTCGTTCTCGGACTCGTCGGTCTGCTGGTGATGAACATCCTGCTCGGCCCGGCGGCCATCGTCATGGCGGGAATCGCCCTGGCCCGCTCCACGGCCCGCCGCGGCCGCGCCCTGCTGGGACTCGCACTCGGCATCGCCGACCTGGTGATTCTCGCCTTCCTCGTCACCGGCGACGGAACGGTCGGCTGGAACTTCGGCGGCTGACCGGCCATGGCTCTCCCCACCGGATCGGGCTCCGGAGCGGGGCGGGTGAGACGCACCTTCCGCGGTGCGCGGGCACCGGGACACGATGCGCCCGACGTACGCCCCGCCGCAGGCTCGTAGAATCGAGCCCACCATGGCTTACCTCGACCACGCCGCGACCACGCCGATGCTTCCGGAAGCGATCACGGCGATGACCGCCCAGCTCGCTGTCACCGGCAACGCGTCCTCCCTGCACGCCGCCGGCCGCCGGGCCCGCCGTACCGTCGAGGAGTCCAGAGAGACCCTCGCCGACGCCCTCGGCGCGCGCCCCAGCGAGGTGGTCCTCACCTCGGGCGGTACCGAGTCGGACAACCTCGCGGTGAAGGGCCTGTACTGGGCCCGCCGCGACGCCGACCCCCGCCGCACCCGGGTGCTGGCCAGTCCCGTCGAGCACCACGCGGTGCTGGACGCCGTGGACTGGCTCGGCGAGCACGAAGGCGCCACCGTCGAGTACCTCCCCGTCGACCGGTACGGTCGCGTCCACCCGGACGTGCTGCGCGAGGCGCTGGCCCGTAACCCTGACGACGTCGCGATGATCACCGTGATGTGGGCCAACAACGAGATCGGCACCGTTTTGCCGGTCCGTGAACTGGCCGCCGTGGCCCGTGAGTTCGACGTCCCGATGCACGCAGACGCGGTGCAGGCCTTCGGGCAGCTGGAAGTCGACTTCGCCCGTTCCGGACTGGCCGCGATGACCGTCAGCGCCCACAAGATCGGCGGCCCGACCGGTGTCGGCGCGCTGCTGCTCGGCCGTGAGTACACCCCCGTTCCTGTGCTGCACGGCGGCGGACAGGAGCGCCATGTGCGCTCCGGCACCCTCGATGTGCCCGGCGTCGCCGCGTTCGCCGTCGCGGGACGGCTCGCCGCCGACGGGCGCGAGGGCTTCGCCCGGGAGATCGGCGGCCTCCGTGACCAGCTGGTCGCGGCTGTGCTGGCGGAGGTCCCGGACGCACTCCTCGGCGGTGACCCGGCCCCCGGCGGGCGGCTCCCCGCCAACGCGCACTTCACCTTCCCCGGCTGTGAGGGCGACTCCCTCCTGCTGCTGCTGGACGCCCAGGGCATCGAGTGCTCGACCGGTTCCGCCTGCACGGCAGGGATCGCCCAGCCCAGCCACGTACTGCTCGCCACCGGCACCGATCCGGATCTGGCCCGTGGCACCCTGCGCTTCTCGCTCGGCCACACCACGACCAAGCAGGACATCGAGGACGTGGCGCGGGCCATCGGGCCGGCGGTGCAACGGGCCAGGGCGGCCGGGCTCAGCTGAATCCGGGCCTGTCCGGGGCCCTGTTCGGCTGACTTCGGGCCTGTCCGGAGCCCCGTTCAGTTGGGTTCGAGCCCGTCCGGGCCGGCCTCAGCGCTTCGCGGCCGCTCGGACCAGCTTCAGGTAGCGGTCCCAGTCCCAGTGCTTTCCCGGGTCCGTGTGATCGGTGCCGGGCACCTCCACGTGCCCGATGATGTGCTTGCGGTCCACCGGTATCCCGTACCGTCCGCATATCGACGCGGTCAGCCGGGCGGATGCCGCGTACATCGCCGCCGTGAAGTCCTGCGGGCGGTCCACGAAGCCCTCGTGCTCGATGCCGACACTGCGTTCGTTGTACGAGCGGTTCCCTGCGTGGAACGCCACGTCCAGCTCGCGGATCATCTGCGCCACATGGCCGTCCTTGCGCACGATGTAGTGCGCCGCCGCCCCGTGCCCCGGGTCCTGGAAGGCGCGGACCGCACTGCTGAAGCTGCCCTGGGTGACATGGATGACCACCCGGTCGATCCGGAAGTCGTCGGGGCGGTCCGCCCGCCGCCAGTTCGCCGAGGACGCCGCCGTCCACTGGGCCCGCGCGTAGTCCACCGCGCCCGGCGTGCGGGGCTTCTCCACGCCCGGCAGCCGCCACCAGGCCCGCTTCAGCTGGTCCCGGGCCAGCGCGGCCGTGCCGACGGCCGTGACGGCACCGCCGATCAGTACCGATCGCCGGCTGATGCCGGTGCCGGTCCCGTCCGCCGTGCCCTTGGTCCCCATGTGGTCGACAACGCATATCCATGAGCATTCGGTTCCCTGTGCCCCGTACCCTGGTGGAGCTATGACTCAGACTTCCCAGCGCCCCCTCCGTGTTCTCGCCGCCATGTCGGGCGGTGTCGACTCCGCCGTCGCCGCGGCCCGCGCCGCCGAGGCCGGCCATGACGTGACCGGTGTGCACCTCGCCCTCTCCGCGAACCCGCAGTCCTTCCGGACCGGGGCCCGGGGCTGTTGCACCATCGAGGACTCCCGTGACGCCCGCCGCGCCGCGGACGTCATCGGCATCCCCTTCTACGTCTGGGACCTGGCGGAACGCTTCCGTGAGGACGTCGTGGAGGACTTCGTCGCCGAGTACGAGGCGGGGCGCACCCCCAACCCGTGCCTGCGCTGCAACGAGAAGATCAAGTTCGCGGCACTGCTCGACAAGGCCCTCGCCCTGGGCTTCGACGCGGTCTGCACCGGCCACTACGCGACCGTGGTGCTCGACGGGGACGGCAGCCGTGAGCTGCACCGCGCCTCCGACATGGCCAAGGACCAGAGCTATGTGCTGGGCGTCCTGGACGAGCGCCAGCTCGCCCACGCGATGTTCCCGCTCGGCGACACCCTCACCACCAAGGACGAGATCCGCGCCGAGGCGGAGCGCCGCGGGCTCGCCGTCGCCAAGAAGCCCGACAGCCACGACATCTGCTTCATCGCCGACGGAGACACCCAGGGCTTCCTGGCCGACCGCCTCGGCGGAACGGCGGAGGGCGACATCCTCGACGAGTCCGGTGCGAAGCTAGGCACCCATGAGGGCGCCTTCGGCTTCACCATCGGCCAGCGCAAGGGCCTGCGCATCGGCCACCCCGCGCCCGACGGCAAGCCGCGCTACGTCCTGGACATCTCCCCGGTGAACAACACGGTGACCGTCGGCCCCGTCGAGGCCCTCGACGTGACCGCGCTGACCGCCATCAAGCCCCGCTGGTGCGGCACGCCGCCGTCCGGCCCCGGCACGTACACCGCCCAGCTGCGCGCCCACGGCGGTGAGACGGAGGTGACGGCCGAACTGCTCGACGGGACGCTCCACGTCTCGTTCACCGAGCCGGTCCGGGGCGTGGCCCCCGGCCAGGCGGTCGTGCTGTACGACGGGACGCGCGTGGTCGGCTCGGCGACGATCGCCACGACGGTGCGGCGCGAGACGGCCGCGGCACCTGCCGGCTGACCGAGCGGAGCCCCGGTGGCCGGGGCGCGGCCATGAGCCGCGCGCCCGGGCCGCCCGGCTCATGGCCGGTTCTACAGCGTCCGGACCGCATCGGACGCCGACTCCGCGGGGGGCGCGGTCAGCCCGGCCGTCACGAACGCGATGACGGTGGCCGCGCGCGGAAACGGGGCTGCTGCCCGGGGCGGCCCGGCGAGCGGCCGCCCGTACGTCTCTAGAACGAGGCTGAACGCCAGCCCGCAGCGCTCCGCGACCTCGTGGACAGGAAGCTCCGGCAGCGCGCGGCCGATCATGACCTCGAACGGGGCGGGCAGGAACTGCGCGGAGACGTTCGGGAGCTGCCCGGTCGGCAGGGCGGCCCGGGCGAGCAGGTGGCAGAGCATGCGCCCGTCTCCGGTGTTCACCATGTCCGCGAACGGCTCGACGAGAGCGACCACCAGCTCGCGCACCGAGGGGGCGGCGGTCGCGCCGCGCAGCAGCTGCGCCATGCGGTCCGCCCACAGAGGCCGCAGCTCTTCCTCGAGGAGTCCGGCGATCAGGCCCTCCCTGGAACCGAAGTGGTAGTGCACCGCGCCGGGATTGAGGCCGGCCTCCGCGTTGATGGCGCGGACGGACACCTGGTCGGGAGTCCTCTCCAGAAACAGCTTCTTTGCCGCGGTCAGGAGTCGCTCGCGGGTCGAGGAGTCGGGTTGCTGGCTCATGCGCACATTGCAGCACAGGGCATGGCAATATCTTCCAATCAGTGATTGGGTTATGTTTGACCCGAAAGGGTCGCGAGGGTCGCGGCCATGTATCGGAGGAGCAGCGGTATGGGCACCATCGTCGTCACCGGATCCGCATCGGGTATGGGAGCCGCCAGCGCCGAACGGCTGCGCGCGGCCGGCCACCGAGTGATCGGCGTGGACCTCCGCTCCGCCGACGTCGTGGCCGACCTCGGCACCCCGGCCGGCCGGCGGGGAGCGGTGGCCGAGATCCTTGAGCTGAGCGGCGGTGTCCTGGACGGCGTGGCCGCCGTCGCCGGCGTCGGACCGAACATGCGGGACGCGGCCGCCGTCGCGTCGATCAACTACTTCGGCCCCGTGGAGCTGCTGAGCGCACTGCGCGGGGCGCTGGAGCGCTCGGACGCCCCGCGGGCCGTCGTGATCAGCTCGAACTCGGCCAGCACCGTCCCGATGATCGATGACACCCTTGTGCAGCTGCTGCTCAGCGGTGACGAGGGCGCCTCCCGCGAGCACGCCGCAGCCGCGCAGAGCGCCCTGCCCCCGAGGTTCGTGGAGACGAGCCCCAGCATTTCCGCCTACGCCACCTCGAAGCTGGCCCTCGCGCACTGGGTGCGCCGCACCGCGGTCACCCCCGAGTGGGGCCGCAAGGGCATTCTGCTCAACGCCATCGCGCCCGGTGCCGTCCTTACGCCCCTGATGAAGGGGTCCACGGGGAACGGCAAGGACTTCGACCCGGACTCCTTCCCGACCCCCATGCCGCTGGGAATCTTCGGCGAAGCGGACGACATCGGTTTCTGGGTGGAGCAGTTCCTGCGCCCCGAGGCGCGCTTCACCACGGGCGCCGTTCTCTACGTCGACGGGGGCACGGACGCCGCGATGCGCCCGACTGCCCAGCCCTCCGCCCTGCGCCCCTGACCACGAGCGTCCCGCCACACCCGGGAGACGACGCGCCGGCTCGGCGACGCATCGCCACGCTTGGCGCGGCGGAGGCGGCAGGCCGGGGCCGGCACGGCTGGTGCCGGCGTCATCGCCCCGGCCCCGCACGGCAACGCCCGACCCCTGTACGGGCGTGGCCGCGCGGGGTGCTTCGGCCCCCGGCCCGCCCGCGTGGTCTCAGGAGGCCTGGCCCACGAACACGTCACGGGTGAAGAACTCGGCCAGCACCGGCGCGATCACCTGCGGCGCCACCTCCCGGGTCTGGCCCGTCAACGTGCGGTGACGGGCCCGGGGCAGGGCCTCGGCCAGCAGCCGCGTCGCCGCACGGGCGGATTCGGTGCTTGAGCCGCCGCTGACCACCAGGGTCCGCGCCGTCACGGCGGCGAACCGCTCGGCCGGCACCTCGCCGTTGCCCAGCAGCGCGTCGTCGTACGCCAGGGTGTGCGCCATGGACTCCAGACTCCGCCACAGCGGCGCACTCCGCATCCTGGCGATCAGCTCGGCTGCCACCCCGGTCACGGACAGGAACAGCTCCACCGCCCCGTCCCGGTCGCCTGCGGACAGCAGCCGGTGCAGCCGGGCCGTGCAGTCGGCCTTGAACAGCTGCCCGGCGGCGCCGGGGGTGTAAGGCGGCTCGTACACCGCGAGCAGGCCGACCGGGAGGCCGGCCGCCTGCGCCTCCAGGGCCAGCGCGCCGCCGGCCCCGACGCCGAACACCGACGGGCGGCCGCCCAGGGCCTGCGCGACCGCGGTCAGGTCCTCGATCTCGCGTTCCACCGCGTACGGCGCGCTGTCGCCGCTGTCACCCCGGCCGCGCCTGTCGTACGTGACGACATGGAAACGCGGCGCGAGGAGCCGCGCCAGCGGCTCCTCGGTCCTGGCGGTCCCCAGAGCCCCGCCCACCACGATCACCGGCGGCCCTTCACCCCGGCGCCGGTAGGCGATCAGGGTGCCGTCGCGGGAGAGAATCTTGTCCATGCGAGGGTGGACCGCGGGGCGCTCCGAAACTCATCGCCGGCAGCGAAGAAGTTTTGAACTTTCTCTCCTTCGCAGCTCACAGCGGTGCGTGACGGCCGCTCAACTTGTCCCGCCCGGCGGTCAGGACGCGACGGTCTCGGTGTCGTAGAAGCAGAAGTGGTCCTTGATCGCGCCCACTTCGTCCTTCGGCTCCGGGTACGCCCAGACCAGATCCGCCGCGTCCGGCAGCGACCAGTACGAGGCGTCCCCCTTGAACGGGCAGTGGGTTCGGGTCTCCGACGCCGTCAGCAGCTCGGTGCGGACGTCCTCGGGCGGCAGGTAGTAGCGGACCGGACAGCCCGTCTCGCGCAGCACGAGCGGGCGACGGCTCTCGGCGAGCAGCAGCCCGTCACGGACCACGCGCACATGCTCGGTGCCGGGCTCGACGGTGATGCGGTGTCCTCGGATGGCAGTCATGTGTTTCTCAGCCGTACGGACCGCGGGTTTCTTCCCCGGATCCCGCACCGCCGGCGCCGGGCTCTACCGTTGCCTCATGAAGATCTGCGTTTTTCTCTCCGCCGCCGACCTCGACGAGCGCTACACCGGGCCCGCCCGTGAATTCGCCGAACTGCTCGGCCGGGGCGGACACACCCTGGTCTGGGGCGGCTCGGAGAGCGGGCTGATGAAGGTCGTGGCCGACGGCGTGCAGGAGGCGGGCGGGAAGCTGGTCGGGGTGTCGGTGGACTTCCTGGCCGCGAAGGCGCGTACCAACGCCGACGAAATGGTGATCGCCCGCGATCTCGCCGAGCGCAAGGCGCTGCTCCTGGAGAAGGCCGACGCCGTCGTGATCATGGTCGGCGGCACGGGCACGCTCGACGAGGCCACCGAGATCCTGGAGCTCAAGAAGCACGGCAAGACCACCAAACCGGTCGTGCTGCTCAACACGGCGGGCTTCTACGACGGGCTCCGCCAGCAGTTCCAGCGCATGGAGGACGAGGGCTTCCTGCCGCTCCCGCTGACCGACCTGGTGTTCTTCGCCAAGGACGGCGTCGGCGCCCTGGCCTACCTGGAGGAGTCGTCCGGCCTGCAGTGACGTGCCGGCGACCGGGCGGCGGGTGCGACGATGGGGCCATGTCCACTCACCTCATCACCGGTGCCGGTTCCGGCATCGGCGCAGCAGTCACCCGTCGTCTCCTGGAGCGCGGGGACGATCTCGTACTCCTCGCCCGTGACGCGGGCCGCGCCAAGGAGCTCGCCGCGCTGCACCCCGGCGCCCGCACCATCGTCGGCGACCTCTCCAACCCGGACCGGCTCTCCTGGGCCTTCGCCCAGCAGCCGATGCCGGAGCGGCTCGACTCGCTGCTGCACATCGCGGGCGTCGTCGAGCTCGGCCGGGTCGGCGAGCTCACCCCCAAGGCCTGGCACGTCCAGCTCAACGCCAACCTCGTCGCCCCGGCCGAACTGACCCGGCTCTTCCTGCCGCAGCTGCGCGTCGCCGAGGGCCACGTCCTCTTCGTCAACTCCGGCGCCGGGCTCGCCGCCCACGCCGAGTGGAGCGCGTACGCGGCGAGCAAGCACGGACTGAAGGCGCTGGCCGACTCGCTGCGCCACGAGGAGCACGGGAACGGGGTCCGGGTGACCTCCGTCTACCCCGGGCGCACCGCGAGCCCCATGCAGGCCAAGGTCCACCAGCAGGAGGGCAAGGAGTACGACGCCTCGCGCTGGATCGACCCGGAGACGGTCGCCACCACGATCCTGATGGCGATCGACCTGCCGCGCGACGCCGAGGTCAACGACCTCACGGTGCGCCCCGGCCGCTGACGGCACCGGCTGCGAACGGCCGTAGGCTTCCCGCGTGAGCGAGAAGAGCAAGTTCAGCGGGTGCCCGGCCACCGGAATCGGTTCGATGCCAGGAGGAGACGCGCGGGAGGCGGCGAAGACCGTCACCGGCTCCTTCGCGGACGGCCAGGGCGTGCCGTATCTGGCGGAACTTCCCGCGCGCGGACCGGGCGCGGACATGACCGGGCGGACCATCGGACTGCTCGTCGAGATGTACGGGCACGTCGAGCCGAGCGGCTGGCGGATCAGTGACCGGCCGGGGCGCGACACCCGCAGGGCCCGCTCCTGGCTCGGCGAGGACCTGGACGCGCTGGAGGAGTTCACCCAGGGCTACGAGGGGCCGCTCAAGGTGCAGGCCGTCGGCCCCTGGACCCTGGCCGCCGCTCTGGAGCGCCGGGGCGGCGAAGCAGTGCTCGGCGACCCGGACGCCTGCCGCGACCTGGCGGACTCGCTGGCGGAGGGGCTGCGCAACCACCTCGCCGAGGTGCGGCGGCGGATGCCCGGCGCCCGGGTGATCCTCCAGCTCGACGAACCGTCGCTGACCGGGGTCCTGCTCGGACGGGTCAGGACGGCGAGCGGCTACCGCACCTACCGGGCCGTGGACCGGCAGGTCGTCGAGTCCACCCTGCGCGAGGTGCTCGGCGCGGCCGGCGAGGGTGCGACGCTCGTCCACACCTGTGCGCCCGAGGTGCCGTTCGCGCTGCTGCGCCGGGCCGGGGCGGACGGCATCTCGTTCGACTTCTCCCTGCTCACCGAGCGTGAGGAGGAGGCGATCGGGGAAGCCGTCGAGAGCGGTACCCGGCTGTTCCTCGGGGTGGTGCCGGGCACAGAGGCGGCCTCGGGCGGATTGTCGGACCCGGGCGGTAGCGTCATGGGTGTCAGGACGCTGTGGCGCAGGCTGGGGCTGAATCCGGGGACTCTGACCGAGTCCGTGGCGATCACTCCCTCATGCGGCCTCGCGGGTGCGTCGCCCGCGTACGCACGTGCCGCGCTCGCCCACTGCGCCCGGGCCGCGAGATCGCTCGCAGACAACCCTGAGTAACGGGGCACTGGGTAACGGGAGGACGGGACGATGTCCGGCGAAGAGCAGACGTCACTGCCAGGCGAACAGGGCACGGCGGTGCCGGCCGAGGCGCGGGAGCGGCACGCGCTCCTCGCCGAGCAGATCGAGGAGCACCGCTTCCGCTATTACGTGAACGACCAGCCGGTCGTCAGCGACGCCGAGTTCGACCGGCTGCTGCGCGAGCTGGAGGGCCTGGAGGACACATATCCGCAGCTGCGCACGCCGGACTCGCCGTCGCAGAAGGTCGCGGGCCCCTACCGGACGGAATTCACCTCCGTCGAGCACCGCGAACGCATGCTGTCCCTGGACAACGCCTTCGACGACGAGGAGCTGGCCACCTGGGGCGAGCGCGTCGCCCGGGACGTCGGCGCGACCGGCTACCACTTCCTGTGCGAGCTCAAGATCGACGGTCTCGCCGTCAACCTCACCTATGAGCACGGGCTGCTGACCCGGGCAGCCACCCGCGGTGACGGCCGCACCGGCGAGGACATCACGCCCAACGTCCGTACGATCGCCGACATCCCACACCGGCTGAAGGGCGACCGCATCCCGGCGCTCGTCGAGATCCGCGGCGAGGTCTTCTTCCCGATGGAGGGATTCGAGGCGCTCAACGCCCGGCTGGTGGAGGCGGACGAGAAGCCCTTCGCCAACCCGCGCAACGCGGCGGCCGGTTCGCTGCGCCAGAAGGACCCCAAGGTCACCGCCTCCCGGCCGCTGCACATGGTGGTGCACGGCATCGGCGCCCGCGAGGGCTTCGACATCGACCGCCTCTCGCAGGCCTACGAGCTGCTGCACGCATGGGGGCTGCCCACCGCCAAGCACAACAGGGTGGTGGACTCCCTGGAGGGGGTGCGGGAGTTCATCGCCCACTTCGGCGAGAACCGACACTCCGTGGAGCACGAGATCGACGGTGCCGTCGTCAAGCTCGACGAGATCCCGCTCCAGGGCCGGCTCGGCTCCACCTCACGGGCGCCGCGCTGGGCCATCGCCTGGAAGTACGCGCCGGAGGAGGTCAACACCAAGCTGATCAACATCCGGGTCGGTGTCGGCCGCACCGGCCGCGTCACCCCGTACGCCCAGGTCGAGCCGGTGGAAGTCGCGGGGTCCGAGGTCGAGTTCGCCACGCTGCACAACCAGAACGTGGTCCGGGCCAAGGGAGTCCTGATCGGCGACACGGTGGTGCTCCGCAAGGCCGGCGATGTGATTCCGGAGATCCTCGGCCCGGTCGCCGACCTCCGGGACGGCACCGAGCGGGCGTTCGTCATGCCCACCGAGTGCCCCGAGTGCGGGACGGAGCTGCGGCCCATGAAGGAGGCCGACATCGACGTCCGCTGCCCCAACGCCCGTTCCTGCCCCGCGCAGCTCCGGGAGCGGGTCGCCTATCTCGCGGGACGCAAGTGCCTGGACATCGACCACTTCGGCTATGTCGTGGCGGCGGCCCTGACCAGGCCGCTGGAGCCCGCCGATCCGCCGCTGCGCGACGAGGGCGATCTGTTCGGGCTGACCGTCGACCAGCTGCTGCCCATCCGCGCCTACGTCCTCGACATGGACAGCGGGCTGCCCAAGCGGGACCCGAAGACCGGTGAGGAGAAGATCGCGACGGTCTTCGCCAACCAGCAGGGCGAACCGAAGAAGAACGCCGTCGCCATGCTGGACGCCATCGCCGCGGCGAAGGAAGCGCCGCTCGCCCGGATCCTCACCGGGCTCTCGATCCGCCATGTCGGGCCCGTCGCGGCGCAGGAGCTGGCCCGCCAGTTCCGCTCCATCGACCGGATCGACGAGGCCACCGAGCAGGAGCTGTCCGACGCCGACGGGGTCGGGCCGATCATCGCCGCCTCGGTCAAGGCGTGGTTCGCCGAGGAGTGGCACCGGGAGATCCTGCGCAAGTGGCGGGAGGCCGGGGTCCGGATGGAGGACCAGGGGGCCGGGGAGGACGAGGGGCCGAGGCCGCTCGAAGGGCTCACCGTCGTCGTCACCGGCACGCTGGCCTCGCACACCAGGGATGGCGCGAAAGAGGCCCTCCAGAGCCGCGGCGCGAAGGTGACGGGTTCCGTTTCGAAGAAGACCGCCTTCGTGGTGGTCGGCGACAACCCCGGGTCGAAGTACGACAAGGCCATGCAGCTGAAGGTGCCCGTGCTGAACGAGGACGGTTTCGCCGTGCTGCTCGAAGAGGGAGCCGACGCGGCGCGCGAGGCGGCGGTGCCGGCCGAGGAGTAGGGCCGGGGGCCGAAGTCGGGGGGGTGCCCCTATGGGTTTGGTCAAGCTGATCGGGCGGGTTGGGGCTCGTAGAAGGTGCCGTCGCGGAGCATCGCAAAGAGGACATCGGCT
>NZ_JBHVWF010000150.1:0-18780 GCF_042882365.1 Streptomyces sp. NPDC058221
GGGCGGATGCGCGACGCATCCGCCCGGCCGCCCGCTCTCACGTGTCGGACGCCTCCAGCAGCGTGCGCAGCCGCGTGGTGCGGTCCTGCGAGGGGGACTCGGCGACCGCACGGGGCAGGGCCTGGTCCACTCCGTGCACCACCGACAGATGCCGCTCACCCCTGCTGAACGCCGTGTAGACCCACGGGCGGCTGAGCCCCTGCGCCGCGTCACCCGGCAGCACCACGACCGCCGCGGGCCACCGCATGCCGGCCGCCTGATGGGCGCTGAGCGCCCAGGCGTGGCGCACGGACGCCTCCACCCGCTCCTGCGGTACGACGACCGGCGCCCCCGCACAGTCCAGGTGCAGGCCATCGGCGTCGGCCGAGACGATCACGCCCGGCACGGTCCTGCCCGGTGCCGGGACATACGCGATCCGGTCACCGGGGTCGAAGCCGCCGAACCGCCCGGGGCCGGGGTTGAGCCGCTGCTTGAGTGCCTCGTTCAGCGCCCGGGTGCCCGCAGAGCCGCCGTGGCCGACAGTGATCACCTGGGTGTCGGAGGACGGCACCCCGATGGCGCGCGGCACCGAGTCGGCGACCAGCTGCACCGTGCGGTGCACCGCCTCGCCCGCGTCACGCACGGGGACGATCACCACTTCCCTGCCCGGCGCCGCCACCTGGTTCAGCTCCCCGATGCCGATGCCCGAGACCAGCTCGCCGATCGGTCCGGGATCCGGTGTGCGCGAGACGATCTGCGGGCAGGCGCGGGCGGCCAGCACATCGGCGAACACCCGGCCCGCGCCGGCCGAGCCCAGCACGCCGGGATCGCCGCTGAGCACCAGACGAGTCCCGTCGGCGAGGGCCTCCACCAGCATCGCGCCGGTCTCGACATCGACCTGCGGGGCGTCCAGCACGACGAGCAGGTCGACGGCGACGGCCCCTTCCTCGTCCCGTCCGGGGCCCTCGGTGCCGGAGAGCAGCCCGGCCAGCGTGACGGCCGCCTGCGGCTCGTCCAGGGCCTGCGCCAGCCGCTGCCGGCCGTCCACGCTGTGGGTGGTGCCGAGCGCCCGCAGACCGAGGGCGCTCGCCGCCGCGATCAGCGCCGCGGGCTCGGCCCTGGCAGCCTCGCCGCCGGTGTGCGCCACGAGCCCGTGGGCCGCGGCCGTACGGATCAGCTCGGCGGCCGACGGGGAGGGCGCCGACTCGGCGGCCGCGGACCAGTCGGCATCCTTCTCCACCGCGTTCACCAGCCGGGCCAGCCCGTCCGCGAGGCTCTCCTCGGCCAGGGCGTACCGGTCGAGGCCGAGGAACACCTGCACCGGCTCCTGCGCGCCCTCGTCGGCCTCCGAGCCCGTTTCCGGGGCATCTGCGGGCTCCTCTGCCCCTTCGCCCTCGAGCTCGTCCTCCGGGCCGTCCCGGAAGACCAGCGCGACGCCCTCGGCGACGGCGTGCTGCACAGCCGCGTCGGGGTCGGTCACCGCTCGTCCGGCGAGCGCGGCCCGTACCTCCGTCGCGTCCAGCGCGGTGTGGCCCCGCAGTGCGGCACGCTCCAGCAGCCACCCGACCAGGGCCGCGGTGCGCCGATCGTCGTCCGGCCCGGATCCGGGCCCCAGCAGCGCCCGGGCGAAGCCGTCGGCCTGCTCCGGTGCGACGCCGGGGAGGGAGAGCAGCTGCCAGGGGTCCTCGCGCAGCACGTCGGCCGCCTGGGCGCCGAGGATCCCGGCGGCAGGGCCGGCCAGGCTCTCGGGAGCCCCGCCCGCGGCCAGTACGGAGGCCACGGCGGCGACCGCCTCCGGGGCGGCGCTGTGGGATGCGTGGGCGGGATCAGGGGCCGCCGTCCGCACCGGCGCGGGCTCCGGGGCGGTCCGGCGGGGGACGGCGGGTGCGGGGGAGTCGAAGAAGGCGGCGCCGGCCTTCTCGCCGCTCTCCACGGCGCGCACGGCGGCCAGCAGGTCGGCGGCCGGTCCGCTCAGCTTCGTACCGGCGGGGATGGGTCCTTCCTTCTCGGCCTTGCGCTTCTCGATCCGCTCCCGCAGCTCGCGCTGGGCGGCCAGCTCGGCCTCGGCCTCGGAGAGGGCCGGGGCAGCGGCGGCTTCGCCGTCGGAGCCCCCGTCCGTCCCCTCGGCGGTGTCCGGGGTGTCCGACGCGCCCTCCGCCGCGGCAGGCGTCTCCCCGTCACCACTGCCGTCGTCGGCAGCGGCCTCGGCGGCGGTCGACTCACCGCTCCCTGCGGCGGGTTCCTCGGCGGGGGCGGGCACGGGGGCGTCCGCGACAACGCTGTCGTCGTCGGTGGCCGAGGGGCCGGGGGATTCCCCCCGGGGAAGCGCAGTCACAGCGTGCTCCAGTCCTGGTCGGGATAGCGGTGCACGGGCGCCGACACATCGTCGAGCGCGCGGCAGATCTCGTCAGGAAGACTAAGCGCCTCCACTGACAATGCCTCCGTGAGCTGCTGCGCGTTGCGCGCGCCGACGATCGGGGCGACCACGCCCGGCCGGTCCCGCACCCAGGCGAGGGCGACCTGGAGCGCCGTCGTGGCCAGTCCGTCGGCCGCGGTCGCCACGGCGTCCACGATGCGGCTCGCCGGGTCGTCGAGATACGGCTCGACGAAGGGGGCCAGCAGTTCGGAGGCGCCGCGCGAGTCCGCCGGGGTGCCGGTGCGGTACTTGCCGGTCAGCACACCCCGGCCCAGGGGCGACGACGGCAGCAGCCCCACGCCGAGGTCGAGCGCGGCCGGCAACACCTCGCGCTCCACGCCCCGTTGCAGCAGCGAGTACTCCATCTGCGTACTGGCCAGCCGGGTCCGCAGGCCGGGCGAGGCGAGCTGCCAGGTCGCCGCCTTGGCCAGCTGCCATCCGCAGAAGTTCGACACGCCCGCGTACCGGGCACGCCCGCTGGACACCGCCAGGTCCAGCGCCTGGAGCGTCTCCTCCAGGGGTGTCACCGGGTCGAAGGCGTGCACCTGCCAGAGGTCCACATAGTCCGTGCCGAGCCGGGCCAGCGAGGCGTCGAGGGCGGCCAGCAGATGTCCGCGCGAGCCGTCGAACCTGCGGTACGGATCGGGCACACTGCCGGCCTTGGTGGCGATGACGAGATCACGCCGCGGCACCAGGCCCTCGACGAGGCGCCCGAGCAGGTACTCGGACTCGCCGCCGCCGTACACGTCCGCGGTGTCGACCAGGGTGCCGCCCACCTCCCAGAAGGCCTTCAGCTGCTCGGCAGCGTCGTGCTCGTCGGTGTCCCGGCCCCAGGTGAGGGTGCCGAGCCCGATCCGGGACACTCGAAGGCCGGTGCGGCCGAGATGCCTCTGCTCCATGGGCGCTGAGATTACTGGCCGCGGCTCCCCATCCGGCAGGGCTGTGGACAACCGGGGTCCGGGCCGCCACTGCCGGATCGCCTTCCCGCGCGCTAGAGTCCGGGGCACAGGGACGTTACTGATCAGTAAGGGGAGCGGCTATGCGGCTCGGCATCAATCTCGGTTACTGGGGCGCGGGTATGGACGGGGACAACCTCGCCGTCGCGCAGGAGGCCGACCGGCTCGGCTACGACGTCTGCTGGGCGGCCGAGGCCTACGGCTCCGACGTGCCCACCGTGCTGACCTGGGTGGCCGCACAGACCGAGTCCATCGACGTCGGCTCCGCCATCATGCAGATCCCGGCCCGTCAGCCCGCCATGACGGCGATGACCGCGGCCACCCTCGACTCGCTCTCCGGCGGCCGCTTCCGGCTCGGCCTCGGGGTGTCGGGACCGCAGGTCTCCGAGGGCTGGTACGGCGTCAAGTTCGACAAGCCGCTGGCCCGCACCCGGGAGTACGTGGAGATCGTCCGTAAGGCGATGACCCGCGAGCGGCTGTCGTACGAGGGACAGCACTGGACGCTCCCGCTGCCGGACGGGCCGGGCAAGCCGATCAAGCTGACCATCCACCCGCAGCGCGAGCACATCCCGCTGTACATCGCCGCGATCGGTCCGAAGAACCTGGAGCAGACCGGTGAGATCGCCGACGGCGCCCTGCTGATCTTCCCGTCGGCGGAACACCTCGAGGACACCGCGGTGAAGCACCTGCGGGCGGGCCGGGAGAAGGCCGGCAGGACCATGGAGGGCTTCGACGTCTGCCCGACCCTGCCGCTCGCGGTCGGCGACGACGTCAACGGCCTCGCCGACATGTTCCGGCCGTACACCGCGCTGTACGTCGGCGGCATGGGCAGCCCCAAGCAGAACTTCTACAACCAGCTCGCCCAGCGCATGGGGTACGAGAAGGAAGCCGCCGAGATCCAGGAGAAGTACCTGTCCGGCGACAAGAGCGGTGCGGCCGGCGCCGTACCGCACCAGCTGATCGACCAGACGACACTGCTCGGCTCGGTGGAACGGATCGCGGACCGGATGCAGGCGTACGCGGCCGCGGGCGTCACGACCCTGACCCTGGCCCCGGCAGGTTTCACCCTCGACGAGCGGATCGCCGCGCTGCGCGCCGGTACGGACGCCCTGGAGCGTGCCGGGCTCGCGTAGCAGGAGCCTGCCGTCCCGGCAGCGCTACGGCCGTGGTGGGGGCTCGGGGGCCTCCCCGCCACGGCCGTCACGCGGAACAACGCGGGCGGGGGCGATTGGGTTACGGGAGCTGCGCGGAAACGGTTCTCCGGGACGGGGGACGGAGCCGCGAGGGGCACTCGTTCGGCCCAGTCCCCGGGGCCTCCTGTTGCCCGTCCGGGCCGGGCGCATTTGACTGTCGCTCGGCGGACGCCGGCACGGAGGTGGCAGTGATGCTCTCGGCAAAGAACCTGTTCCAGGAGATTCTCGACGACGACGAGTCGTTCCGGCTGTTCTGCTCCATCGCCGCCGGCGGCGAGTCCCAGGGCGGCTGGGAGAACGGCCGCATCGCGGCCCTCGTCCCCGCGAGCCAGCGCACCCTCGCCCCGAAGATCGCCCGGCACGGCGCCGACGAGGACAAGCACGGCCGGATCTTCAACGCCCTGCTGAAGAAGCGTGGTCTGGCGCCCGTGGAGGTTCCGCACGAGACCGACTACACGATGCTCCTGGAGCGGTACGGCATCGGCCTGGCCCATGAGCAGCTCGGGCAGGAGGAGCCGCTCACCGAGCGCGACATCATCACCTACCTCGCGCACAGCCGGGTCACCGAACAGCGCGCGTCCGAGCAGATGCGGATGTTGCGCAGGTACTTCGCGGACCACCCCGACGTGGGCCGCGCGGTCAGGATGATCTCGAGCGACGAGGACAGCCACCTGGCGTACTGCCACGAGGAACTGCTGCGCTTCGCCAGGTCGGGACACGGCCGCACGATCCAGAGCATCCTGCGCGAGTGCGCGCTCGGCGAGATCCGGGTCTACCGCGACGTCAGCCTCGCCGTGATGGACCACATGGGCCGCATCCTGGGCTGGCCGCGCGTCAAGGCCGCGGTGCTGGCCGCGGGGATCCACGCCGTCTACGCGTACGAGCGCCTGGTGGGCTGGCGGCGCATGGTGAGCCTGGCACCGCCCGAGCGGCGCGACGCGCTGGGCGGTGCGGCCGTCCCGGCACCCGAGTTCGGCTGAGCCGGCCGCTTCTGCGGCAGAGCGGGCCGCGGCGCTTGAACGGTCAGAGCCAGCCGCGGCGCTTGAACTGGCGGTACAGGCCGAGGACCACGCCCGCCATCAGCAGGATCACCGCCGGATAGGCCCACGCCCAGCGCAGCTCCGGCATGTGCTTGAAGTTCATGCCGTAGATCCCCGCGACCATGGTCGGTACAGCGGCCATCGCCGCCCAGGCCGAGATCTTGCGCATGTCGTCGTTCTGCCGCACTCCCATCTGGGCGAGATGCGCGGACAGGATGTCGGAGAGCAGCCGGTCGAGTCCCTCCACCTGCTCGTTGGCGCGCGTCAGATGGTCCTGGACGTCCCGGAAGAACGGCTGCGAGTGCTCGTGGACGAAGGGCACCCCCGCGCTCGCGAGCCGGGCCATCGGGGCGGCCAGCGGAACGGTCGCCCGGCGGAACTCCAGTACCTGGCGCTTGAACGTGTAGATGCGGGCCGCGGTGTTCTTGGAGTCGCCGTTGGCGGTCGGGGCGAAGACCTGGGTCTCCAGCTCCTCCAGGTCGACCTGGAGTTCCCCCGCGACATCGATGTAGTGGTCCACGACGGCGTCGCTGACCGCGTAGAGCACCGCCGTGGGTCCGTGCTTGAGCACATCGGCCTCGGCCTCCAGCCGGCGGCGTACGGCGGCCAGCGGCGCCGCCTCGCCGTGCCGGACCGTCACGACGAACGAATCGCCTATGAACACCATCAGTTCGTCCGCGGAGACCGTGTCGGTCCCGTGGTCGTACATGACCGGTTTGATGACCACGAACAGCGAGTCGTCGTACACCTCCAGCTTCGGACGCTGGTGCGCCGCCAGGGCGTCCTCCACCGCCAGCGGGTGAAGTCCGAACTCGCTGCTGACCAGAGCGAACTCCTTCTCCGTGGGCTCGTGCAGGCCGATCCACAGGAACGCGTCACCGGTGGCCCGGGCCTCTTCGAGAGCATCGGAGAAGTCGGCGGGGCCGTCGGTGCGGCACCCGTCCCGGTAGATGGCGCAGTCCACAATCACGGCGCGCATTCTGCCCTGCTCCGGTCCCCGGCGCACCTTTGCCGGAGCGTCGGCCTACGCTGGCCGGTATGCCCACCCTGATCCTCGTACGCCACGGACGCTCCACCGCCAACACGGCCGGCGTGCTCGCGGGCCGGACGCCCGGTGTCGAGCTCGACGAGCGCGGCACCGAGCAGGCCGCGGCGCTTCCCGGACGGCTGGCCGCACTGCCGCTCGTCGCGGCCGTCAGCAGCCCCCTGCAGCGCTGTCACCAGACGCTGCAGCCACTGCTCGACGCCCGGCCCGGCCTGCCGCTGCACACCGAGGAGCGGATCAGCGAGTGCGACTACGGCGACTGGGCGGGCCGCAAGCTCGCGGAGCTCGTCGACGAACCGTTGATGACGGTCGTGCAGCAGCACCCGTCGGCGGCGGCGTTCCCCGGCGGCGAGTCGATGAGGGCGATGCAGGCGCGGGCCGTCGACGCGGTACGCGAGTGGAACGCGCGGATCGAGGCGGAGCACGGCGAGAACGCCGTCTACGTGATGTGTTCGCACGGCGACATCATCAAGTCCCTTGTCGCCGACGCGCTCGGCATGCATCTGGACCTCTTCCAGCGGATCCACGCCGACCCGTGCTCGGCCACCGCGATCCGCTACACCCGGCTGCGGCCGTTCCTGCTGAGGCTCGGGGACACGGGCGATCTCGCCCCCCTCGCGCCGCGCGAACCCGCCCCTGACTCCGGTGCCGGGACGGCCACGAAGGGCGGCGGGGAAGGGAACGCGGCGGTCGGCGGCGGCGCTGGGGCACCGTGATCGCTCCGCGCAGTAGGGTGGACGCGCCGTAGGCGCCTTTCCGGGAAACCCTCCCGGGCCCCGGCCGCCCCCCATCCGCGTCAAATCACAAGGGAGACAGGACGTGTCCCGTCAGGTGTTCCTCTACGACCCCCCGGACCGTTTCGTGGCCGGTACGGTCGGGCTGCCTGGACGTCGTACGTTCTTCCTGCAGGCATCCTCAGGCGGACGTGTCACCAGCGTGGCCCTGGAGAAGACCCAAGTCGCCGCCCTCGCAGAGCGGGTGGACGAACTGCTCGACGAAGTGGTCCGGCGCACCGGGGGGAACTCCCCGGTGCCGGCCGTGGTCCCGATGGACGTCACCGATACCGCTCCGCTCGACGTCCCCGTCGAGGAGGAGTTCCGGGTCGGCACGATGGCACTCGCCTGGGACGGCGAGGAGCAGCGCATGATCGTCGAGGCGCAGGCCCTGGTCGAACTGGACGCGGAATCCGTCGAGGATCTCGCCGAGGCCGAGGAACGGCTCCTCCAGGACGAGGAGAACGGCCCGCCGATGCTCCGGGTCCGGCTCAGCGGGGCGCAGGCCCGTGCCTTCGCCAAACGGGCCCTGGACGTCGTGAACGCCGGCCGCCCGCCGTGCCCCCTGTGCAGCCTCCCGCTCGATCCGGAAGGACACGTATGCCCGCGCCAGAACGGATACCGCCGCGGGGCCTGACCGACGCCGGACGGATGACCCTGCTCGGCAAGGGCGAGCTCACCGTCCTCGGACAGGTCCGCGGAGCATCCAACGCGGTGCTGTACTGCTCGGTCGCGTACGAGGGTGACGAGGCGCACTGCGTGTACAAGCCGGTCGCGGGTGAGCAGCCCCTGTGGGACTTCCCCGACGGCACCCTGGCCCAGCGCGAGGTGGCCGCCTACGAGGTCTCCGAGGCGACGGGGTGGGGCCTGGTGCCGCCGACCGTGCTGCGGGACGGCCCGTACGGCCAGGGCATGTGCCAGCTGTGGATCGAGGCGGCGCCGCAGGACGAGGACGGGGCGGGGCTGCTCGCGCTCGTCGAGGACGAGGAGCCGGGCGAGGGCTGGAAGGCCGTGGCCCTCGCCGAGGTGGGGGAGGGGAAGACCGCGCTGCTGGTGCATGCGGACGACTCCAGGCTGCGGCGGCTCGCCGTGCTCGACGCGGTGATCAACAACGGCGACCGGAAGGGCGGGCATCTGCTGCCGGCACCCGACGGCCGGCTGTACGGCATCGATCACGGCGTCACTTTCAACGCCGACGACAAGCTGCGCACCCTGCTCTGGGGCTGGGCGGGCGAGCCGTTGCCTGCGGAGGCGGTGGAGGTGCTGGACCGCCTGGCCGGCGAGCTGGAGCCGGGGGCAGGCCTGGTCACCCGGCTGGGCGAACTGATCACCGCGGCCGAGATCGAGGCCCTGCGGGCCCGCGTGGCGGGGCTGCGGTCCACCGGCCTGCACCGCGAGCCGAGCGGCGGGTGGCCGGCCATTCCGTGGCCGCCTGTGTAGGCGGGGCCCGGCGGTCGGGCCCCGCGGCATGACCGCCCGCGGACGGGGCCCGGACGGCCGGTGAGCCGGGGCCCCGGAGGGGGCGGGACAACTTTCGGGGCCGCGCGCAAGAGGGCCTCTTCGGACAGGATCCCCCCTCCGGTTCGTATCCGGAAGCTGCGTCCGGTTACGCTCGTTGCATGCATGCCTGGCCCGCTTCTGAGGTCCCCGCCCTGCCTGGCAAGGGCCGCGACCTTCGGATCCACGACACCGCGACCGGCGGACGGATCACCCTTGACCCCGGTCCCGTCGCCCGCATCTATGTCTGCGGCATCACGCCGTACGACGCGACCCATATGGGTCATGCGGCGACCTACAACGCGTTCGACCTTGTTCAGCGCGTGTGGCTCGACACCAAGCGGCAGGTTCACTATGTCCAGAACGTGACCGACGTGGACGATCCGCTACTGGAGCGGGCCGTGCGCGACGGTCAGGACTGGACCGAGCTCGCCGAGCGCGAGACGGCCCTGTTCCGTGAGGACATGACTGCCCTGCGCATGCTCCCGCCGCAGCACTACATCGGAGCCGTCGAGGCGATACCCGGCATCGTGCCGCTCGTCGAACGACTCCGGGACGCGGGCGCCGCCTACGACCTCGACGGAGACGTCTACTTCTCCGTCGACACCGACCCGCACTTCGGCCAGGTCTCCAACCTCGACGCCGAGGCGATGCGGCTGCTCTCCGCCGAACGCGGCGGTGACCCGGAGCGCCCCGGCAAGAAGAACCCGCTCGACCCGATGCTCTGGATGGCCGCCCGTGCGGGCGAGCCGAGCTGGGACGGCGGCTCCCTCGGCGCCGGCCGGCCCGGCTGGCACATCGAGTGCGTCGCCATCGCCCTGGACCACCTGGGGATGGGCTTCGACGTCCAGGGAGGCGGCTCCGACCTCGCCTTCCCGCACCACGAGATGGGCGCCTCGCACGCCCAGGTGCTGACCGGCGAGCACCCGTTCGCCCAGGCGTACGTGCACGCCGGCATGGTCGGCCTGGACGGCGAGAAGATGTCCAAGTCCAAGGGGAACCTGGTCTTCGTCTCGGCGCTGCGCCGCGACGGTGTGGACCCGGCGGCGATCAGGCTGGCGCTGCTCTCGCACCACTACCGCTCCGACTGGGAGTGGACCGGCCAGGTGCTCGCCGATGCGGTGGACCGGCTCGCCCGCTGGCGCGCCGCCGTCTCGCGGCCCGACGGGCTGTCCGCCGACGCGCTGGTCGAGGAGGTCCGCGAGGCCCTCGCCGACGATCTGGACACCCCGGCCGCCCTGGCCGCCGTGGACCGCTGGGCCGAGCGCCAGAACGCCGGAGGCGGCGCGGACGAGGGAGCGCCGGGACTCGTCTCGCGCACCGTCGACGCACTGCTCGGTGTCGCGCTGTAACTGCCTGCCGCATTACGCCCGTTCGCCGGCCCCTAACTTCTTGATGAAGTTCGGGGCCGGTTCCGTTTTGTCCATGGTCAAATGCTCGATGCTGCGCTAAAAGCGCTCTATGCAATCATCAACGCGCATCAGAACGGCAGTTGTTGCAGCGCTGCTGGGACTGTTCGCCGTCCTCTCGGGACCGGGCGGTGCGGCGGCGGATCCGGCCGCACCCGACGGGACGACGGTCGGCGACCTCACCGGCTTCTCCGCCGACGGCCCCGTCTACCACCTGCGTGCGGGCACCGCCGAGGCCCGTGTCAGCTTCGTCTCCGACGAGACCTTCCGGATCGAACTCGCACCGGACGGCACGTTCTCCGACCCCGCCGGCGACGCCATCGTGCTGCCCCAGGGATCGCCGCCCCGCACCCGCTGGAAGGAGCGCGGCGACCGCTACGACCTCTCCACCGGCGCCATCACGCTGCGTGCCTACAAGTCGCCTCTGCGGTTCGCCCTCTACCGGGCCGACGGCAGCCAGGTGTGGTCCGAGGCCAAGGGGCTGAGCTGGGACGGCGAGAAGACCACCCAGACCCTCGCGCGCGGCGGCGACGAGCAGTTCTACGGCGCCGGTATGCAGAACGGCCGCGGCAACACCTCGCACCGGGACCAGACGGTCGAGGTCGGCGTCGACTACAACTGGGACGACGGCGGCCACCCCAACTCGGTGCCGTTCTATCTCTCGTCGGCCGGCTACGGCGTGTTCCGCAACACCTTCGCACCCAATACCTATGCCTTCACCGACCCGGTGACCACCAGCGCCCAGGAGCAGCGCTTCGACGCCTACTACTTCGCCGGTGACAGCGCCAAGGACGTCATAGGCCAGTACACGAAGCTCACCGGCAAGCCGTTCCTGCCGCCGGTGTACGGCATGGAGATCGGCGACTCCGACTGCTACCTGCACAACGCCAACCGCGGCGAGCGCCGCACCAAGGACTCGCTGAAGGTCGCCGACGGCTACGTCGACAACGACATGCCGAACGGCTGGATGCTCGTCAACGACGGCTACGGCTGCGGTTACGAGGACCTCGCGGAGACCGCCGAGGGCCTGAAGGACCGTGACATGGAGCTCGGCCTGTGGACCGAGGACGGCATCGACAAGCTCGGTGACCAGGTCAAGGCGGGCCAGCGCGTCGCCAAGCTGGACGTGGCCTGGGTCGGCGACGGCTACAAGTTCGCCCTGGACGGCTGCAAGGACGCCTACAAGGGCATCGAGGACAACAGCGACGCCCGCGGCTTCACCTACGCCCCCGAGAGCTGGTCGGGCGCCCAGCGCTGCGGAGTCCAGTGGTCCGGCGACCAGTCCGGCACCTGGGACTACATCCGCTGGCAGATCCCGACCTACGCGGGCGCCACGATGTCCGGCCTCGCCTACACCACGGGTGACGTCGACGGCATCTTCGGCGGCAGCGCCAAGACGTACACCCGTGACCTCCAGTGGAAGATGTTCCTGGGGACCACGATGACCATGGACGGCTGGGCGGCCGACGACAAGCAGCCCTTCCGCTACGGGGAGCCGTACACCTCCATCAACCGCGACTACCTCAAGCTGAAGGAGTCGCTGCTGCCCTACCAGTACTCCTACGCGCACGAGGCGACGAAGACCGGTGTAGGAATGGTCCGGCCGCTGGTGCTGGAGTACCCGGACGACCCGAAGGCCGCGACGGACGCGGCGAAGTACGAGTTCATGTCCGGTGAGGACTTCCTCGTCGCCCCGGTCTACCAGGACAGCACCGAGCGCGACGGCATCTATCTGCCCAAGGGCACCTGGACCGACTACTGGACCGGGCGGACCTACCGGGGCCCGGTCACCGTCGACGACTACAGCGCCCCGCTCGACACCCTGCCGCTGTTCGTCAAGGGCGGCGCCAGTGTGCCGATGTGGCCGGGCATCCGCTCGTACAAGGACCGCACCGCCGGTTCCTCGCTCGCCTGGGACATCTACCCGCAGGGCACGTCCTCGTTCACGCTGTACGAGGACGACGGCGTGACCCGGCAGCACCGCGACGGCGCGTACGCCACGCAGACCGCCGACGTCCGTGCGCCGGCCGAGGGCGCGGGTGACGTCACCGTCAACATCGGTGCGAGCAAGGGGAAGTTCACGGGCAAGCAGAGCAGCCGCCCGTACGATTTCAGCGTGCACACCGGATCCGAGCCCAGCGCGGTGAAGCTCGCGGGCAAGCTGCCCCGGCTCGGCTCGGCCGCCGCGTACGCATCGGCGAAGCAGGGCTGGTGGTACGACCGCGACGACCGGGGCGGCGTGGTCAAGATCAAGACCGCACCGCTGTCCACGGGCAGTAAGTTCTCGGTGAAGCTGGAGAACACCAGCGCGGTCGGCGGCCGGAACGCGGCGGCGACGGCCACGGTCTCCGCGCCGCAGGGACAGGAGATCGGCGCGGGGGCCCCGGCCACCGTCGACGTCGACGTCACCGCGGGCCGGAGCGATGTCACGGACGCCACGGTCTCGCTGGACGTCCCCGAGGGCTGGCAGGTCACCCCGGCCCCCGCCGTGCACCGGATCCCGGCGGGCACCACCCGGCGGGTCGAGGTGTCGGTCACCCCGGCGAAGGACGCGGCTGTGGGGGAGGCCCGGATCACCGCGCTCGCCCGCTACCGCTCGGCGGGCGAATCCCGCACGGCCGTTCAGCGGATCGCCGCCGCGGTGATGCCGCCGCCCCCCACAGGTGAGGCGTGGGCGAGCGACATGAAGTGGCTGACGTCGGTCAACGGCTACGGTCCGGCGGAGCGCGACCGCAGCAACGGCGAATCGGGCGCGGAGGACGGCAAGCCCCTCACGCTGGACGGGAAGGTGTACGAGAAGGGGATCGGGACCCACGCCGACTCCGGCATCGAGGTCTATCTCGGCGGACGCTGCTCGAAGTTCACCGCGGATGCCGGGATCGACGACGAGATCGACGGATACGGCGAGGTGGAGTTCTCCGTCGAGGCCGACGGCAAGGTGCTGTGGACCTCGCCGAAGGTGACCGGGGCGTCCGCCGCCGTTCCGGTCGATGTGCCGCTCGACGGTGCGCGCCATGTCCGTCTGAAGGTCACGGACACCAACGCGTCCAAGACCGGCGACCACGGCGACTGGGGCGCCGCGCGCTTCACCTGCGCCTGATGCCCGCGGCCGCACCCTGATGCCCGCACCGAAAGGGGGGAGCCGGGCGGGTACGCACCCGCCCGGCTCCCGGCTGTCCGGACCGGACTTCCGCGCCCGGCTGTCCCGGTCAGTCCTCCGACGAATTCTCCGGCGAGTCCTCCGGCGGATCCTGGTCCTGCGAGGCCCCGCCCGAGTTGTCCTCGGGCTTGTCGTCCGGCGGGTTCTGCGGACCGCCGGCCCCGCTCTCGCGGCCGCCCTCCGTGCCGTCAGCCGGTGCGGGCCCCGGCGCGGGGCCGGCACCGGATCCGGTCACCGGCCCCGGACCGGTCTCCGGCCGGGTCGGCTTCGGCGGCCTGGTCCGGCCGCTGGAGGTGTCCCGCAGATACGAGCTGTCGCCGCTCTCCGTCGCATGCCCGCCCGGTCCGGAAAGCGGCCCCGGGTCCCGGCGGCGCAGATAGCGCTCGAACTCCCGGGCGATCGCCTCGCCGCTCGCCTCGGGAAGCTCCGCGGTATCCCGCGCCTCCTCCAGCGTCTGCACGTACTCCGCCACTTCGCTGTCCTCGGCGGCCAGTTGGTCCACCCCGAGCTGCCAGGCGCGGGCGTCCTCGGCCAGTTCGCCCAGCGGGATGCGCAAGCCGATCAGATCCTCCAGGCGGTTCAGCAGCGCCAGCGTGGCCTTCGGGTTGGGCGGCTGCGACACATAGTGCGGCACCGCCGCCCACAGGCTCACCGCGGGCACGCCCGCGTGGGTGCAGGCCTCCTGGAGGATGCCGACGATGCCGGTCGGCCCCTCGTACCTCGTCTCCTCCAGGTCCATGGTCCGCGCCAGGTCCGGATCGGACGTGACGCCGCTGACCGGTACCGGGCGGGTGTGCGGGGTGTCGCCGAGCAGCGCACCGAGCACCACCACCATCTCCACGCCCAGCTCATGGGCGAAGCCCAGGATCTCGTTGCAGAACGAGCGCCAGCGCATGGAGGGCTCGATGCCCCGGACCAGCACGAGGTCGCGGGGCTTGTCCCCGCCGATGCGGACCACGGAGAGCCGGGTGGTCGGCCAGGTGACCTTGCGCACCCCGCCGTCCAGCCACACCGTCGGGCGGTTGACCTGGAAGTCGTAGTAGTCCTCGGCGTCCAGCGCCGCGAACACCTCGCCCTTCCACTCCCGGTCCAGGTGCGCGACCGCTGTGGAAGCGGCATCACCTGCGTCGTTCCACCCCTCGAACGCGGCCACCATGACCGGGTCGATCAGCTCGGGAACCCCCTCGAGCTCGATCACCCAGGCCTCCTTCCGAAGTTCCCTTGCGTACGGAACAACCTTACGGCTTCCGGCCACTCCCGCCGCAGCCCCTGTTCACAGCGGGGTGAACCCGGGCCACCGGGGTGCATCACCGGTCGAATCAGGGCATCAGTCACGCCATACATCCGAGCTGTGTACAGCCAATTTCGGTTCAGCCCTGGACGTTGGCCCCTTCGGGGCGTTATACATCGGATGACCAGAGCAGAGGTCCGATGTTATTTCCCCTGGGGGCGCGCATGAGTCAGACCGTCACGGATTTCGAGGTTCACGACATCCGTTTTCCGACCTCGGAACAACTGGACGGCTCGGACGCCATGAACCCCGATCCCGACTACTCGGCCGCCTATGTCGTCCTGCGTACCGATGCCGCGGACGGCGACGGTGGCGGTATCGAGGGACATGGCTTCTGTTTCACGATCGGGCGCGGCAACGAGGTGATGGCCGCCGCCATCCAGGCGCTGCGGTCCTATGTGGTCGGGCGCCCCGTGCCCCGCACCGCGGCCGACCTCGGCGCGCTGTACCGCGATCTCACTCACGATTCGCAACTGCGCTGGCTGGGGCCCGAGAAGGGCGTGATGCACATGGCGGCCGGCGCGGTCGTCAACGCCGCCTGGGACCTGGCGGCGAAGCGGGCGGACAGACCTGTCTGGCAGTTCCTGGCCGAGATGACGCCGGAGGAGCTCGTCTCCCTCGTCGACTTCCGGTATCTGAGCGACGCCCTCACCCCCGAGGAGGCGCTCGCGATCCTGCGCGCCGCCGAACCGGGCCGGGCCGAGCGGGCCGAACGGCTGCGCGCCGAGGGCTACCCCGCCTACACGACCTCGCCCGGCTGGCTCGGCTACTCCGACGACAAGCTGGTCAGGCTGGCCAAGGAGGCCGTCGCCGACGGCTTCACCCAGATCAAGCTGAAGGTCGGCGGTGACCTGGACGACGACATCCGCAGGCTCGGGCTCGCCCGTGAGGCCGTGGGCGACGACGTACGGATCGCGGTCGACGCCAACCAGCGCTGGGACGTCGCCGACGCGGTGACGTGGATGACCGCGCTCGCGCCGTACGACCCGCACTGGATCGAGGAGCCCACCAGCCCCGACGACGTCCTCGGCCACGCCGCCGTGCGCGCCGGGCAGCCGGTGAAGGTAGCCACCGGGGAACACGTCGCCAACCGGGTCGTGTTCAAGCAGCTGCTCCAGGCCGGCGCGGTCGACTTCGTCCAGATCGACGCGGCACGGGTCGCCGGCGTCAACGAGAACCTGGCGATCCTGCTGCTCGCCGCCAAGTACGGCGTGCCGGTCTGCCCGCACGCGGGCGGCGTCGGCCTGTGCGAACTGGTGCAGCATCTCTCGATGTTCGACTATGTGGCCGTCTCCGGCACCTGGGAGAACCGGGTGATCGAATACGTCGACCATCTGCACGAACATTTCGTCGACCCCACCGTGATCGAATCGGGCCGCTACCGGGCCCCGGTGTCCCCGGGCTTCTCCGGCCAGATGTTCCCTGCTTCGATCGCTGCACACCGCTATCCGGAGGGCCCCGTATGGCAGGCCCGCCGCACGACTGAGGAGGACGGCCGATGACCGGCACACGCGACTTCGAGGGGATGAACGCCCTGGTGACGGGCGGGGCCTCCGGTATCGGAGCCGCCGTCGCGGCCATGCTGCTGGAGCGAGGCGCCCGGGTGGCCGTCCTCGACCGGGAGACGTCGGGCGCCCCCGAGGGCACCCTCGCCGTGAAGGCGGACGTCACCGACGACACAGCCGTGCGCGAGGCCGTCGACCGCGCGGCGGCCGAACTGGGCTCCCTGCACACGCTCGTGTCGAACGCGGGCATCGGCTCCATCGGCTCCGTCGAGGACAACGACGACGACGAGTGGACCAGGGTCCTGGACATCAACGTCCTCGGCATGGTCCGCACCGCCCGTCACGCCCTGCCTCATCTGCGGCGCGCCGCGGCCGAGCGGCCCGGCGCCGTCTCGATCACCCACACCTGTTCGATCGCGGCGACCGCCGGGCTGCCGCAGCGCGCCCTGTACAGCGCGAGCAAGGGCGCCGTCCTCTCGCTGACCCTGGCCATGGCGGCCGACCACGTCCGCGAGGGCGTCCGGGTCAACTGCGTCAACCCGGGTACCGCGGACACCCCGTGGGTCGGCCGGCTGCTCGGCCAGGCCGACGACCCGGCCGCCGAACGCGCGGCCCTCAACGCCCGTCAGCCGCTGGGCCGGCTGGTCTCCGCCGACGAGGTGGCCGCCGCGATCGTCTACCTCGCCAGTCCCGCCGCGGCCTCCGTGACAGGCACCGCACTGGCCGTCGACGGCGGCATGCAGGGCCTGCGCCTGCGCCCCGCCGACAGCTGACCGCAAGGGCGGCGGCCCGAGCCGAACCACCGGGGCCGCCCTCCTCGCACCAACCGCACCCCCTGCGACCCAGCACATGCCAACAGATCTCCGAGCCGGTACTCCACAAAGGAACGGGACACCAATGAGAGTGCGTACGACGAGTGCGGCAGCCTGCGCCGTACTGCTGGCCGTCACTGCCCTCGCGGGCTGCAACCGCGAATCGTCGGACGACGGTGCGGGTGGCGGGAAGGTGGGCATCGACCTGCCGCGCAGCGACAGCGACTTCTGGAACTCCTACCAGAACTACATCGAGAAGGGGGTCAAGGGCGGTGAGGTCAAGGCGCTGCCGCTGACCAACTCGCAGAACGACATCGGCAAGCTGGTCGCCAACGTCCAGACCTTCAGCGACCAGGGCGCCAAGGCGGTGGTGATGGCCCCGCAGGACACCGGGGCGATAGCCGAGTCGCTCAGCAACCTGAACGAGAAGAAGATCCCCGTCGTCAGCGTCGACACCCGCCCCGACAAGGGCGACATCTACATGGTGGTGCGGGCCGACAACAAGGCGTACGGGACCAACGCCTGCAAGTACCTCGGCAAGCAGCTCAAGGGCAAGGGCAAGGTCGTCGAGTTCCAGGGCGACCTCTCCTCGATCAACGGCCGCGACCGGTCCGAGGCCTTCAAGACCTGCATGGACAAGGACTTCCCCGGCATCAAGGTGTTCGAGCTCGCCACCGACTGGAAGGGTGACGTCGCCTCCGCGAAGCTCCAGTCGACGCTGGCCGCCCACCCCGACATCAACGGCATCTACATGCAGGCCGGCGGGGTCTTCCTGCAGCCGACCCTCGCGCTCCTGGAGCAGAAGAAGCTGCTGAAGCCGGCCGGCTCGCCGGGCCACATCACCATCATCTCCAACGACGGCATCCCGGAGGAGTTCGACGCCATCAAGGCCGGGAAGATCGACGCGACGATCTCCCAGCCCGCCGACCTGTACGCGAAGTACGCGCTCTACTACGCGAAGGCGGCACTGGACGGGAAGACCTTCAAGGCGGGTCCGACCGACCACGACTCCACCATCATCAAGATCCCGAACGGCCTCGAGGACCAGCTCCCCGCGCCGCTGGTGACCAAGGACAACGTCGACGACCCGAAGCTGTGGGCCAACCAGCTGGAGAAGAAGAAGTAGCCATGGACCAGGGACCACCACCTGCCGTACAGGCACAAGGCGTTGTCAAACGCTTCGGACCGACCGTCGCGCTCGACGGGGTGCAGCTCACCGTGCGGCCCGGTGAGTCGCACGCCCTCGTCGGCCGCAACGGCGCGGGCAAGTCGACCCTGGTCAGCGTGCTGACCGGACTTCACAAGGCGGACGCAGGCACGGTCACCTTCGGCGGGGAGCCCGCGCCCGCCTTCGGGGACACCACGGCCTGGCAGTCGAAGGTCGCCTGCGTCTACCAGAAGTCCATGGTCGTCCCCGATCTGACCGTCGCCGAGAACCTCTTCCTCAACCGGTTCGACGACAACACCCGCTGGATCAGCTGGGGACGGCTGCGCAAGCGCGCGCAGCAGCTCCTCGCCGACTACGGCGTTCAGGTCGACCCGGACACCCGGGCGCGCGATCTCGCCGTCGAGCAGCGGCAGTTCGTCGAGATCGCCCGGGCGCTGTCCTTCGGCGCCCGGCTGATCATCCTCGACGAGCCGACCGCCCAGCTCGATGCCCGGGGCATCGGCCGGCTCTTCGACAAGCTGCGGGAACTGCAGAGC
>NZ_JBHVWF010000151.1:0-18354 GCF_042882365.1 Streptomyces sp. NPDC058221
CCGGCCGCGGCGGGGGGGCCCCCCCCAACCCCCCCCCCCCTCGCCGCCTTTCTCCCCCGCAACCCCGCACCCGTCACACCGCCGGCATGAACAACGCATCCTGAGCCGCCTCCCGCGCCGCGAGCAACGCGCCGCGCAGGACCGCGGTACCGCCCAGCAGACCCGCCCTGACCTCGGTGCGCAGCGGGGACATCATGGCCAGCCGCTCCTCGACCCGTGCGGCCAGCACCTCGCCGCCCGCATGACCGACCTCGCCCGCCAGCAGCACGCACCCCGGGTCGAGCACCGACGCGATGGCCGCCGCGCCCAGGGCAAGCCGGTCGGCGAGCGAGTCGAGGAAGGCCTCGCTGTCGCCCTCCCCCATGAGGGCCGCACGCACAGCGAATGCCGCACCCGGCTCCTGACTGCCGGACGGGGCGGCGATGCCGTGGGCGGCGGCCAGCTCGCAGAGCGCCACCGAACCCGCCAGGGAGTGGAACCCGCCGTCGCAGCTGACGGCCGACGGGATGCCGATGGTGCCGGGGACCGGCAGGAAGCCGATCTCGCCCGCACCGCCGGAGGCTCCGCGGCGCAGCTTCCCGTCCAGCATGACGGCCGCCCCGACGCCGTGCCCGAGCCACAGCAGGACGAAGGTGTCGTGATCGCGGGCGGCTCCGACCCGGTGTTCGGCGACGGCCGCGAGGTTGGTCTCGTTCTCGACGAGCACGCCGGCGGGCAGCCGCTGCTGGAGCGCCCGGACCAGCCGGCGGTGCCAGGCGGGCAGCCCGGTGGTGTCGCGCAGTTCCCCGGTGATCGGGTCGATCAGGCCGGGCGCACCGATGCCGACGCTGTGCAGTGGCGCGGTGCCCGCCCGGAGGGCGGTGCGCTCCAGCAGGGCGACGGCCTGTTCGACGGCTTCGTCGGTGGCGGTCTCGGTGCCGATCGGCAGGGTCGCCTCGGCCAGTGTCGCGCCCAGGAGGTCGGCGACGACGACGGCGACGCTGTCGGTGCGTACGTCGAGGGCGGCCAGGTGGGCGCGGTCGGCGACGATCCCGTAAAGCCGGGCGTTGGGCCCGCGGCGCTCGGCCCCGGCTTCGCCGACCACCCGGATCAGGCCCGCCCCCTGAAGCCGTTCGACCAGGTCGGAGACCGTGGGCCGGGAGAGTCCGGTCAGGGTCTTCAGCTGCGTGGCCGTCAGCGGGCCGTCCTGCTGGAGGAGCCGCAGGGCGAGCCGGTCGTTGATGGCCCGGGCGGTGCTCGGTGATGCGGGCATGCCGGGATCCTTCCAGACCGCGGCCGCAGTCGACGCCGGCACGGTCTATTTATCAGGCAGGGTTCCTGATAGTTTACTGCCCGCATCGTGGAGAAGGACGCCGGGGAGCGTCGGGAACCGCAGCATCGGAAAGTTTCCAGGGAGGGAACGGCGGTCATGACGACGGATTCCACAGCAACGGTCTTCAGCACGGATCAGGTGAGGCGCGCCAGGTACGCCGTCGCCGCGGTGTTCACCGTGCATGGTGCGGTGACCGGCAGCTTCGCCACGCGGGTGCCGTGGATCCAGGACCACGCCGGGGTCAGCGCCGGTCAGCTCGGACTGGCCCTGGCCTTCCCGGCGATCGGTGCCTCGCTCGCGATGCCGCTGGCCGGCACGGTCAGTCACCGCTTCGGCGCCCGGACAGCGCTGCGCGGTCTGCTGATGCTGTGGACCCTGGCGCTGATCCTGCCCGCACTGGCCCCCAACCTGCTGACGCTCTGCGCGGCGCTCCTGGTGTACGGGGCATCGGCGGGCATGTCGGACGTGGCGATGAACGCGCTCGGGGTCGAGGTGGAGAACCGTCTGGACAAGTCGATCATGTCCGGGCTGCACGGGATGTGGAGTGTGGGCGCCCTGATCGGCTCGGCGGCGGGCACGGTGGCCGCCCATCTGGGGGCCGACGCGCGACTGCACCACACCCTCGCCGCCCTCGCCCTCACCGCGCTCGGCCTGATCGCCTGTCAGCGGGTACTGGATCTGCGCAGCGAGCCGGACGCGGAGCCGCCGCCGCGCTTCGCCCTGCCGCCGAAGTCGGCCCTGATCATCGGTGCCGTGGGGTTCTGCGCGGTGTTCGCCGAGGGTGCCAGCCTGGACTGGTCGGCTGTCTACCTCCGGGACGTCCTGGACAGTTCCGCAGGTCTGGCGGCCGCGTCCACGACCGCGTTCGCGCTGACCATGGCGGTGGCCCGGATCGCCGGCGACCGGGTCGTCGACCGCTTCGGCGCGGTGCGCACCGTACGCACCGGCGGTGTCCTCGCCACGGCAGGCGGCGTCCTGGTGGTCGCGGCGCCCAACGTGGTCCTGGCGATGTGCGGGTTCGGCCTGATGGGCCTCGGTATCGCCGTGGTCGTACCGCTCGCGTTCGCGGCAGCCGGGCGCAGCGGTCCGAACCCGAGCCAGGCGATCGCCGGCGTCGCGACGATCACGTACACCTCGGGGCTCATCGCCCCCTCGGCGATCGGCTCGCTGGCCGAGGCGACCTCGCTGGTCGTCTCCTTCGGTCTGGTGTCGGTGCTGGCCTTCGGGTTGATCCTCGGTGCCGGCGTACTGCGGGCGGGCGACCGCAAGACGGCGTCGCCCCCGGATGCCGGGGTGCCGGGCGCCGCGAAGGCCGAGCCGCGCCCCTGAGCCGTCCGGCCCACGGGCGCGGCGAGCGGTTCAGCCGGCGATCGAGTCGAGCGGTTCCGCGGCGGGCCGCAGATCCCACGGGTCGCCGCCGGGCGGCGCCTCCAGCCGGCCGACGGCTGCCCGCGCCCGCATCGGCGGCCGCGGGCACGATGCCGCTCGCCCGTATCCCGGCCGGTGGGTGCGACACGATCCGGCACTAACATGGCCGCTGATCATTTCTGCGGTCTGCGTCGTGTCCCGTGAGGCACCGGGCCTCCGCATCTACACACAGGGAGCGACCATGGGCCTCGGCGTGCGCTGGACCTTGCACGGCGACGGGAAGACCCCCGCACCGGGAGCCGTGGTCCGTCCGGACGAACGGCTCTCCTGGCCCCGCACCTTCGGGCTCGGCGCCCAGCATGTGGTCGCGATGTTCGGGGCCTCCTTCGTCGCCCCGGTACTGATGGGTCTCGACCCGAACCTGGCGATCATGATGTCGGGTGTGGCGACGGCGATCTTCCTGCTGGCCACACGCGGGCAGGTGCCCAGCTATCTGGGCTGTTCACTGTCGTTCGTCGGGGTGGCCGCGACCATCCGGGCCAGTGGCGGCAGCAGCGCCGTGGTCACCGGCGCGGTCTTCGTGGTCGGCGCGGTGCTCTTCCTGGCCGGTCTCGCGGTACAGCGGTTCGGCGCCCGGATCATCCATGCGGCGATGCCGCCGGTGGTGACGGGTGCGGTCGTGATGCTGATCGGCTTCAACCTGGCGCCGGTGACCGCCTCGACGTACTGGCCGCAGGACCAGTGGACGGCGTTGCTCGTGATGCTGTTCACCGGACTGGCCGTCGTCTGTCTGCGCGGCTTCCTCTCCCGTATCGCGATCTTCCTCGGGCTGGTCTTCGGCTACGTCCTGTCCTGGGTCCTGGACCGGGTCTTCGGGAAGATCCACTCCCCCGCGGGCGGCGCCGAGGCCGTGGACCACTGGCGGCTGGACCTGTCGGGTGTCTCCAGGGCCGACTGGGTCGGGCTGCCGACCTTCCACGCACCGAGTTTCCAGTGGTCGGCGATCCTGGTCGCACTGCCCGTCGTCATCGCCCTGATCGCGGAGAACGCCGGCCATGTGAAGGCCGTGGGCGAGATGACCGGGCGCTCCCTTGACGGCAAGCTGGGCACCGCCATCGCCGCGGACGGCGCCGCGTCGATGCTGTCGACGGCGGTGGGCGGCCCGCCGAACACGACGTACTCGGAGAACATCGGTGTGATGGCCGCGACCCGGGTGTACTCCACCGCGGCCTACTGGGCCGCCGCCTGCTTCGCCCTGCTGTTCGGCCTCTGCCCCAAGTTCGGTGCGGTCGTGGCCGCCATCCCCGGTGGGGTCCTCGGCGGTATCACCGTCATCCTCTACGGGATGATCGGCCTCCTCGGCGCCCAGATCTGGCTGAACGCCAAGGTCGATCTGCGTAATCCGCTGAACCTGGTACCGGCCGCCGCGGGCATCATCATCGGTGTCGGCGGGGTCAGTCTGAAGGTCACCGACAACTTCGAGCTGAGCGGTATCGCGCTCGGCACCATCGTCGTGATCACCGGCTACCACGTGCTGCGGGCCTTCGCACCGGCCCATCTGAAGACCCAGGAGCCCCTGCTCGACTCGGGGACGTCGGCATACGACGAGAAGGAGCCGGACGACGGGTCCGAGCCTCCGGCGCGATGATCAACGGTGGACGGCGCGCGGCCGGTTGAAACGGACCGACTGCCGGCGTCGCCGCGCAGGGTGCTACGCGCCGGGGCATCGGAAGAGACGGCGGCCGCGTTCGCCCCGGACAAGCGCACCCCCGGCAAGGCGATCATCCGCGTCACCGAAAACGGGTGAGAATGCCCAGTCGGCCAGGGACCTGCTCTGGCGTTTGCGGCTCACTCACCCTCAGATCACCACGTCGTCCGCGGTATCCGGCCGTGTCCAGGTGGTCCGTGACGGCCCCGTGAGGTTGTCAGACCTGACCGTATCCACCGTCGACCTGATAGTCGGCGCCGTTGACGTGGGAGGCTGCGTCCGAGGCGACGAAGGCGATGACGGCGGCGACCTCTTCCGCGGTACCGGCCCGGGTCATCGGCGTCCCGGTGCCCATCGTGGCGATGAGCGCCTCGCGTTCCTCGGCCGTGGCGGCCAGCTGCGCGATACCGGGCGTGTCCGTCGGGCCCGGGCTCACCACGTTCACTCGGATCCCGCGTGGGGTCAGCTCAAGGGCCCAGGTACGGGCGAGGGCGCGGACCCCAGCCTTGGAAGCCGCGTAGAGACTCCGCCCGCACGACGCCTTGTGCGCGGCCATCGAGCCGGTCAGGACGATGACGCCACCGTCCGCCAGCAGCGGCAGTGCCTTCTGGACGGTCATGATCGTGCCGGTGATGTTGACGTCGAAGACCGACCTGATGACGTCCTCGGTGATGGTGCCCAGCGGCGCGGTCGCGATCGCCGCCGCGTTGACGACCAGCACGTCCAGCCGGCCGCTGCACCGGTCCACCTGCGCGAAGAGCCGGTCGAGGTCGTCGGCCGAGCGCGAGTCGGCCCGCACCCCGGCGACATCACCCGGTATGTCCGCGGCCGCCGCCGTCAGGGCGTCCTGGTCCCGGCCTGTGATGTAGACGGTGCCGCCCTCTTCGGCGATCTTCCGCGCGGTGACGTGGCCGATACCGGCACTCCCGCCCGTCACGACCGCGACCTTGTTGTGAAACGCGTTGCTCATGGAACTCGTCGTCCATTCATCTTGGTAGCCGTTCCGAAGGGAACGTCCTGGGGAACACAGGCGGTACGAGCCTGCGCCGTGTGCCGACACCGGTGCCAGAAGCCTGCTGATACGGGTACTGGCAGCACCAGGCCGGCGCCTCCCCCCTCTGGCACAGTGGACCTGTGCCGACATCCACGAACCGGACCGAACTACGGGAGTTCCTGCGCTCACGACGCGCGCGGGTCTCACCCGGGGACGTCGGCATCCCCCCGGGAGTCCGGCGGCGCACCCCCGGACTACGCCGCGAGGAGGTCGCCCAGCTGGCCGGTGTCGGCATCACCTGGTACACGTGGCTGGAGCAGGGGCGGCCGATCAACGTCAGCTCCCAGGTGCTCGACGCGGTGGCCCGCACGCTGTTTCTGGGTGCCGCCGAGCGTGACCACCTCTACCGTCTGGCCGAGGTCCCCCAGTCCCCGGTCATCAGCGATCCGCCGACCGAGCTCCCCGGCCACCTCGACACCGTCCTGGAAGCCCTGGACCCGTTGCCCGCCATGCTGGTCGATGCCCGCACCGACGTGCTGCGCTGGAACCGCGCATACGCTGCCCTGCACCCCGCTCTGGTCAGTGCTCCGCCCGGCGAGCGCAACACCCTCTGGCACCTCTTCGCGGCACCGGAGGGGCAGCACCACATCGTCAAGCGCGACGAGCAGGCGCCCGAGGCCGTGGCAGGGTTCCGCTATCGCTACAGCCAGAACGTGGGCGACCCGCGATGGCAGGACTTCGTCGCCCGTCTGTGCACCGCCAGCCCGCTGTTCTCTCGGCTCTGGGCCACGCACGACGTCGCTCCACCGCAGCTGTGCGACAAGCGCTACGACATCACGGGGATCGGCGAAGTGAGCCTGCGTGCCACCGGCATGGAACTGACCGACCACCCCGGCGTCCGCCTCGTCGTCCAGACCCCCACCGACAGGCGCAGCCGCGAGAACATCGACCGCCTGCTGCTCCGGGCGACGCACGTGTGACGAATGGACCGAGGCCCGGGTATGGGCCAACATCCGAACTCGGTGCCCGCAGCGGACTGGACTGGTCGCGGTGCAGTGCCGCATCAGGCAACGTTTGCCCTGTGTTCGATGTGAGATACGGTCCTCAGCCATGGGCCAACTGGTGTTGATCAGGCACGGCGAGACCGCATGGAGCCGGACCGGGCAGCATGCTGGCCACACCGACCTGCCTCTGACCGAGGTAGGGGAGGACGCAGCGCGTGCGCTCGCGCCTCGGCTGGCCGATCGGGAGTTCGCCGCCGTCTACAGCAGCCCGCTGACTCGCGCCGTGCGGACCGCTGAACTGGCGGGGCTGAGCAGAGCGGAGCCCGACGCCGACCTGATCGAGTGGGACTACGGCCGCTACGAGGGGCTGACCGCCGAGCAGATCCAGGAGCTCAAGCCCGGCTGGGAACTGTGGCGCGACGGCGTCGACGCCGGCGAGGACCTCGGGCACGTGACAGTGCGGGTCGACACATTCCTCGGCCGGGTCCGGCTGCCGCTGGACAAGGGCGACGTGGCCGTCGTTGCACACGGCCACCTGTCACGCATTCTCACCGCGCGCTGGCTTGGGCTTGACGCGTCGGCCGCGCGGCAGTTCGGGCACCCGCATCCGGGGACGATCAACACGCTGGGTTACGAACGCGAGCTGCCGGTCGTGCTCGGGTGGAACGTGCCGTAGGGGCGGCTGTCCATAGCCAGTGCAAGGTGTAGCCGCTGCCATGTCAGGCGACGATCGCCGCGGCGACCACCCGCGGTCGAGATTCGTGTGCTTGCCGCATTGCTCGACCCACTGCCGGCCCGGGTGCGGCATCGGATTGCGGGGTCCGAACTCATCCATGCAGAAGATGACTTCGGGTTCGTCATCTCGGGTATGACCTCGCCGTCGGCGATCGCATAGTGCTGTGACCGGGAAGGTTCGCTGGGTTGGCGGGTCACTCCTGTTCGGAGGCGGCGGCGAGGTGACCGCGGCAGAGCTCGGCGGCCGTGATGTAGGGCTTGTGCAGTGCGTCGCTGTAGAGCCGCATCTGCCGAGCTGCTCTCCCCCGGTTCAGCTCAGAAGCAGTCCCCGTACCAGTGGACCGCCCCGGGGGCCGTGACCGTGGCCCGAACGGACTCGGCCGTGGCGTGCAACGGCCGTGCCATCCCCACGTGTTCCGTCACCTGCCGGGCGTCCGCCAGCAGGGCGGGGAGCGCGGCCCGCACACCGGGGGCGTCGGGGATCCGGACGCGGGCCCTGGTCAGTCCCGCCGCCCGGCCCCGTGAGCCGGCGGCGGCGAGCAGCGGTCCCAGGCAGCCGTCCGCACCCGCGAACTCGCGCACCTCCACGCAGTCCTCCTCGTGCCGCGCCGCCACCCAGCCGGCGAGTGCGCCGGTCGCGGGGTCCTCGGCGACGAGCAGCCCGTCGTGTCCGCCGTACCAGGCGGGGACCCGGACCGCCCAGTCCTCGCGGGCCCGCAGCGAGCTGAGCGGCCGCTTCGCGTTGTACGCCCTGTGCAGCACGGCCACCTCCACCGCGTCCTGAGGGGCGGCGGCGCGGACCCGGAACGCCCCGGCGCCGGCCGAGGGGGCGAGCGTCCCCTCGGTGTACGTACTCGCGAACTCCTCCCACCCCGAGCTCCGGTAGACGCCGGGCGTCCCGGTGAACAGCAGCGACCAGGCGCACTGTTCGGCCGTCATAGTGCGTTCCGCCGCCACCAGGAGCCGTCGCACCAGCCCCTGCCCGCGCGCCTCGGGGCGGGTGGCCACGCTGCCGATGCCGCCGACGCGCTGCGGGGTGCCGTTCGCGTCCCGGATCAGTCTCGGCACATAGACGACGACCGCGTCGATCCCCTTCCCCGCGTCGTTCTGCGCGACGAACGTGTGCCGGTGGCTGTCCGGGTCCAGCCGGTGCAGGTCGGCGAGGTGGGTGGCCTTGAAGCACCGTCGCCACAGGGCGGACAGCGCCGGGTCGTCGGCCGGCGTGGCGGTGCGGACGGTGGCGCTCACAGGGTCAGGTTCCCGTCCGTGCGCACCCGTTCGCCGTCCTCGGGGATCGCGCTGCGCCGCGTACCGTCCGCCACGCACGCGGTGTGCAGGACCGAGTCCAGCGCGTCAGGGACGAGATGGAGGGCGCCGCCGGCGCGGCCGAGCAGCACCTTGGCCTTGTTGCTGCCGGTGATCCGGGTGCCACCGGTGACGGTGATGCGCTGGTCTCGCACGGCACTGAGTTCGACGCCGGTGTTCAGGAGCGTGCCCCCGTCGATCCGCAGATCCGCAGATCCGACCGAGAGGTGGGCCGCGTTCTCGGCGCCGGCGGGCGGTTCGAAGGTGCAGTCGCTGACGGTGGTCGGGCGGGTGGAGCGGTCCGGGCGCGGGGCGACGGCTAAGGTCTTCGCGGTGCAGCCGCGCACCTGGGACCCACCGGCGTTCACCGTGAGGGTCCCTGCCTGGTCGAAGGTGGGCCGCGCGATCAACGTGATGTCCTCCAGGGCCAGATCGGTGATCTTCGTGTTGGCAGTGAACCACGAGCACACGTGTCCGCGTACGGTGATCCGCTTCGCGGAGATGCCCCGCTGGGCGCCGGAGCCGGCGATGTCCATCAGTCCGGAGTTGCCGTCGAAGAGCAGGTCGTGCTCGTACTGGCCGTGCGTGGTGAAGGGGTTGCCACCTGCGTCGTCCCCGTCGCCGTGACAGTTCACGACGGTGCAGTACGCGGACGCGGTGTGGACGAGCTCGGCGGTGACGCTGCTCGACGACGTCCGCCGGGCCCGCACCGGGGACCACGAGGCGATGGTCCGCCGCCCGGCCGCGGCCTACCCTTGGCCGACCGATGACGCCTTCGTTGCGGAGCACCTCGATGCCTGGCTCTCCTGAAACAGCCGACCGTTCCTCCCGGGTGGTCGTCGCCGTACCGCCGCACCTGCGCGCCCAGTTCTTCACCGCCGACGTGTGGCAGGAGCTGGAGCGGGCCGCGCGGCTCACCGTCATCGACGAGCACAGCGACCGGGCTGCGGTCGCCGCCGCACTGCCCGGTGCCCGAGCCCTGATCACCTCGTGGCGGGCACCGAAGGTGGACGCCGAACTCCTCGATCAAGCAGACCGGTTGGAGCTGGTGGCGCACACCGGCTCGGCGGTCGCACCCTATGTCACCGAGGACGTGTTCCGGCGCGGCATCCTGGTCACCCAGGCCGGTGACGAGATGGCCCGCCCGGTCGCCGAGGTGGCACTCGCCTTCACCCTCTCGCTGCTCCACCGCGTCCAGCGCTTCGACCACGCCCTGCGCGGCGGTCTCGACTGGGCGGCGGCGAGCGAGGCACCGCCGCGCCACGAGATCCACGGCAGCGACATCGGGGTGATCGGCGCCTCCCGCACCGGGCGGGCCTACATCCGGATGGTGCGGGCGATGGGGGCACGGGTACGCGTCACCGACCCGTTCCTCACCGACGCCGATGCCCGGAAACTCGGGGTGGAGTCCGTCCCGCTGGAGACGCTGCTCTCCGGCAGCCGGATCGTGGCCGTGCACGCGCCGGTCACCGAGGAGACCCACCGGATGATCGGCGCCGAGCAGCTGGCGCTGATGCCGGACGGGGCGGGTCTGGTGAACACCGCCCGAGCGTGGCTGGTCGACCAGGACGCACTCCTGGCGGAACTGACCACCGGCCGGCTGGACGCGGCGATCGATGTCTTCGATGCCGAACCGCTGCCCGTCGGCCACCCGTTCCGCGCCCTGCCGAACGTGCTGCTCACCCCGCACCAGGCGGCCGGCAGCGTCGAATGCCGGCAGCGGCTCGGCACCAGCGCCGTCAACGAGGTCCTGCGCCTGCTCGCCGGACGCCCGCCGGTGCACGCCGTCACCGCCGACGCGCTCGTCCGGCTGCGCTGACCGCTCCCGTACCGCTAACCGCACCAACCCCCGTCCCCGTACCCGCACCTGTCAGGAGATCCCCCTCATGCGGGATGATGTGATGGAGGTCGAGATCTCCGGCCTCGGCCGGCAGCGCACCGTCCACCGGCCCGCGTAACCGGGCTCAGTCCTCCGGGAGTTCGACCGGGGCGAGCTCGTCGAAGAGGTCGCCGGGGCCGGGGTTGGTCGCATCGGTCGCGCCGCCGAACTGGTTCATCACGCCCCAGACGGCGTTCAGTGCGGTCTGTACGGCCCCTTCGGCCCAGCCGGCCGTCCAGGAGATGTCGTCGCCCGCCAGGAACAGGCCCCGCTTGTCGGCGGGCAGCCGGTCCTGCATGAAGTGGGTGAACAGCCGCCGCTGGTAACGGTAGTGGCCGGGCAGGTTGGCCTTGAACGCACCCATGAAGCAGGGCTCGTTCTCCCAGGAGACCGTCACCGGGTTGCCGATGATGTGCTTCCTGATGTCGACGCCCGGATAGATCTCGCCGAGCGACTTCAGCATCACGTCCATCCGCTCCGTCGCCGAGAGCGGCAGCCACTTCAGGCTGTCGTCGCACCAGGTGTACGAGAGGCAGATGCTGGCGGGCTTGTCCGGGCCGTCGTCGAGGAGGTACGTGCCGCGCGTCATCCGGTCGGTGAGTGTCATCGACATGGTGTCGCGGCCGGTGGTCTCGTCCTTGTCCAGCCAGAACGGCCGGTCGACGGGGACGAACAGCTTGGAGGACTCCATGTAGTGGGTGCGCTCCATCGCCGTCCAGTGGTCGATCGGGAAGAGCGCGTCGTCACAGGCGATCTTCGAGAGCAGCAGCCAGGACTGACCGGTGAAGACGGCCGCCCGGAAGGTGCGGATGTCGCCGGAGGCGTCGGTGACGGTGATCCGGTTCCCGGCGGTGCGGTTGAGCCGGGTCACCGCGGGGCGCGGCTGCCCGTCGTGCAGGGAGGCCAGCGAGGTGCCGAGCGGCCAGTGGGTGATCTTCTGCGGCTCGCGCTCCCAGAGGCGAAGCGGAAGCTGCTGGCTGCCGCCGACGATGGAACGGTGGTGGTCGTCCGCCTCGGTGTAGACGACGCGCAGGATCTCCAGGATGGAGTTGGGGAAGTCGGTGTCCCAGCCGCCGGTGCCGAAGCCGACCTGGCCGAAGATCTCGCGGTGGCGGAAGGACTTGAAGGCGTCGGAGTCGCAGAGGAAGCCGTAGAAGGTCTGGTTGTCGAGCTTCTCGACGAGCCGGGCCCAGATCTCCCGGATCCGCGGCACATCGCGCTCGCGCATCGCCCGGTTCATGTCGGAGAAGTCGGCGCCCTCCTCCAGGCAGCTGTTCCAGGCGTCCATCACATCCCGGTAGACCTGCGGAAGGTCGTCGATCGTGCGCGCGTAGTGTGAGGCGCCCTTCAGGTCGACGACGGTGGACGGGGTGACCGGCGAGAGCGGGTTGGGAAACGGCTTCGTCTCCAGTCCGACCAGGTCGATGTAGTGCTGGAGCGCGGTGGAGGACGGCGGGAAACGCATGGCGCCCATCTCGGCGGTGAGCGGCTCGCCGTCCACCGTGCAGCCGTCGAACTCGACGGTGCGCAGCCGTCCGCCGATCCGGTCGGCCTCGTAGAGCACGGGCCTGAGCCCCATCTTCATCAGCTCGTACGCGGTGATGATCCCGGAGAGCCCACCGCCGATGACGGCCACCTCGGCGCCGTGCTCGGTCGCCGGTATCTGTCCGATCCCGGCGGGGTGCGCCAGGAAGTCGTCGTACGCGTAGGGGAAGTCCGGCCCGGACATGGTGATCGGCGGGGCTGCCTCGGTGTGCTGGACAGCGGTGGGCACCGTGGACGTCATGGGGTAAGGACTCCTTGCGGGGAAAGGTGGTGAACGGCGTGCCGGACTCAGACGAGGGAGCCGTACAGGCCGGGGCGCCGGTCGAGCAGATACGGGTTGCCGGCCCGGGACGCGGCCAGGAGGCCTGGGTCGACGTCCCCGAGGACGAGCTCCTCGCCGCGTCCGGCCCGGGTGCGGACCGTGCCGTCGGGTCCGGCCAGGCAGCTCAGCCCGACAAACTCGAACGCGCCTTCCGTACCTGTCCGGTTGGCGTAGGCGACGTACAGCTGGCTCTCGAAGGCCCGCACCGGTACCAGGGACTCGGCGACGAACGGGAACGGGTGCATCAGCGCCGTGGGCACCAGCAACAGATCGGTGCCGGCGAGGGCGTGCGCCCGTACGTTCTCCGGGAACTCGACGTCGTAGCAGATCATGAGCCCGATGCGTACGCCGTCCAGCTCGGCCTGGACGACCGGCCGCTCCCCGGGGGTGAACCACTGCTGCTCGAAGGCGCCGAAGAGATGGGTCTTGCGGTAGTTCGCACGCGCGGAGCCGTCGGGCCCGATGAGCTGCGCGGAGTTGTACAGGGTGTCGCCGTCCCGCTCCGGGTATCCGTAGTGCACCGCGACCCCGTGCCGTACGGCGATCTCGGCGACCGCCTTCGCGGCGGGCCCGTCGGCGGCCTCGGCCAGCCGGGGCACGTCGTCCCCGATCGCGTACCCGGTCAGGAACATCTCGGGACAGACGAGCAGCCGGGCCCCTCCTGCGGCGGCGCGCCGGGCGGCGTCGTCGAGCACCTCGATGTTCCGGTCCACGGAGCCCGGGAATCCGGAGCTCTGGAGCAGGGCGGTACGCAACGACGGCATGGCTGACCTCGGACGGGGCGGGCGGGGCGGGGACGTATTGACGGTACGGTCCGCGATCACGCCCCGACAAGGCGCGACCGTTGCGCATGGACCGTCGATCCGTTGCGTCCGATCGGCCCTGCGCAACGATTCATTGCGCCTCAGGGCTTCGCAGGCGATAGAGGTGACCCAGGTCTCCCGAGCCCACCCCGCATCCAGCCCGTACGGCGCTCGAGGACAAACCCGCCGCCGGAGGACCCGGCTACCCCGGCGACCCCGACGAGTACCGCCGCAGGAGCGGCGAAAGCACCAGCACGGACTTCGTCCGCTCCACGTACGGCTCGCCCGCAATCCGCTCCAGCACCTGCTCGAAGTGCCGCATGTCAGCCGCGAACACCTGCACGATCGCGTCCGCGTCCCCCGTCACCGTGGACGCGGACGCCACCTCCGGATACTGCGCGAGCCCGTGCTTGATCGACTCCGGCGAGGTGTTGCGGCTGCAGTAGATCTCGATGAACCCCTCGGTCTCCCAGCCGAGCGCCGCCGGATCCACCCGCACGGTGAATCCGGTGATCGCGCCCTCGGCGCGCAGCCGGTCCACGCGGCGCTTCACCGCGGGCGCGGACAGCCCGATGATCGAGCCGATGTCGGCGTAGGAGCGGCGGGCGTCTTCGGCCAGCGCGTGGACGATGCGTTCGTCGAGGTCGTTCAGTCGCACTTCGTACGGGTCAATTCTCTGCGGTGGCGAGGGGCCCCGGCGGGGGCGGGCAGGGCTGTTCGGGGGGCGGCGGTGCCGCCCCCCGAAGTAGACCATGGGCCCGCCCCGCAGGGCGCGCTCACCGCAGGTGGAGCAGGGTCAGAACGGGAACTGCGAGCGCCCGTGCTGCACGGAGATCCACTTCTGGGTGGTGAAGGCATCGAGCATCGAGTCGCCGTTCAGCCGCCCGAGCCCGGAGCTCTTCTCGCCGCCGAAGGGCACGATCGGCTCGTCGTGGACAGTGCCGTCGTTGATGTGGATCATGCCGGTACGGATCCGCTGCCCGACCCGGACACCGCGCTCGATGTTGCCGGTGTGCACCGCGCCGCTCAGCCCGTACGGGGTGTCGTTGGCGATCCGGACGGCCTCGTCCTCGCCGTCGAACGGCACGAGGAGTGCGACCGGGCCGAAGATCTCCTGAGACAGCACCGGCGAGTCCGCCGCCAGGCCGGTCAGCACGGAGGGGCTGACAAGGTTGCCGTCGGCCCGTCCGTGCAGCAGCGCGGTCGCGCCGGCCGCCACGGTCTGGTCGACGAGCGCGGATATCGCCTCGGCCTGGTTGGAGTTGATCAGCGGACCGATCTGGGTCGCCGGGTCCGCCGGGTCGCCGACCCGCAGCGAGGAGACCTTGGCCACGAACTTCTCGGTGAACTCCTGCTCCACCGAACGGTCGACCAGAATCCGGTTGGCGGCCATGCAGACCTGCCCCTGGTGCACGTAACGGCTGAACACCGCGGCGTCGACCGCGTAGTCCACATCCGCGTCGTCCAGCACGATGAGCGCGCTGTTGCCGCCGAGTTCGAGCACGGAGCGCTTGAGGTTCGTCGCACACACCGTCGCGACGTGCCGGCCGACCTTGTCCGAACCGGTGAAGGAGATGACCTGCGGTATCGGGTGCTCCAGCAGCGCGTCACCGATCTCCGCGATGTCGGTGACGACCACGTTCAGCAGCCCGGCGGGCAGCCCGGCGTCCTCGAACACCTTCGCCACCAGGGTGCCGCCGCAGATCGGCGTGTTCTGGTGCGGCTTGAGGACGACGCCGTTGCCCAGCGCCAGGGCCGGGGCGACCGACTTCAGCGACAGGAGGAAGGGGAAGTTGAACGGGCTGATGACACCCACCACCCCGACCGGCACCCGGTAGACCCGGTTCTCCTTGCCCTCCGTCGGCGAGGGCAGGATCTGCCCGGTGGAGCGCAGCGCGAGCTGGATCGACTCGCGCAGGAACTCCTTGGCCAGATGCAGCTCGAAGGCGGCCTTCAGCCGCGTGCCGCCGAGCTCCGCGACGATCGCGTCGCCGATCTCCGCCTCGCGCTCCTCGACGATCCGCAGCGCCTTCTCCAGCACGGCCCGCCTGGCGTACGCGTTGGTCTCTCCCCAGGACTGCTGGGCGGTCTCGGCCGCCCGGTACGCCTGGTCCACCTCGTCGGCCGTGGCGACCGTGATCGAGGCGAGCTTCTCCCCGTCGAAGGGGTTGAAGTCGATGATGTCCCAGGACCCCTTGCCCGGCCTCCACTCGCCGTCGATGTACTGATGGGCCAGGTCAGTGAAGAAGGACATGAGATCCCTTACCGCAGAGAGGCGGGCAGCTGATTGGGGTTCATGTTACTTAATTTTCAACAGAGTTGGAAAGCGTGAAAGCGTTCACAGGCACCCGGATCCGGACACCGGAACCGCCCCATCGGGCCCCCTGAAACGCCCGTGCCCCCTCCGGCGCGAACGGCCGGAGGGGGCACGGATGATGTGAAGCCTCGGGATCAACTCCAGCTGGCGTGCAGCGGCTTGCCCTCCGCGTATCCCGCGGCGCTCTGCACCCCGACGACCGCCTTCTCGGCGAACTCCGCGAGGGAGGCGGCACCGGCGTAGGTGCAGGAGGAACGGACACCCGCGATGATCGAGTCGACCAGGTCCTCGACGCCGGGGCGGGTCGGGTCCAGGAACATCCGCGAGGTGGAGATGCCCTCCTCGAAGAGCGCCTTGCGAGCTCGGTCGTACGCCGACTCGTCGGAGGTGCGGTTCTTCACGGCGCGCGCGGACGCCATCCCGAAGGACTCCTTGTAGAAGCGTCCGTCGGCGGACTGCTGGAGGTCGCCGGGCGACTCGTACGTCCCGGCGAACCAGGAACCGATCATCACGTTGGACGCGCCCGCGGCGAGCGCCATGGCGACATCGCGCGGGTGGCGGACGCCGCCGTCCGCCCAGACGTGCTTGCCGTACTTCTTCGCCTCGGCGGCGCACTCCAGGACGGCCGAGAACTGCGGCCTGCCCACCCCGGTCATCATCCGGGTGGTGCACATGGCGCCGGGTCCGACACCGACCTTGATGATGTCGGCGCCGGCCTCGATGAGGTCGCGCACCCCCTCGGCGGCCACGATGTTGCCCGCGACGATCGGCACCTGCGGGTCCAGCGCCCGGACCGCGCGGACCGCGCTGATCATGGACTCCTGGTGACCGTGCGCGGTGTCGACGACCAGGGTGTCGGCGCCCGCGTCCAGGAGCTGCTTGGCCTTGCCGGCCACGTCACCGTTGATTCCGACGGCAGCGGCGATCCGCAGCTTGCCCGCGCCGTCGGTGGCGGGGGTGTAGAGAGTCGCGCGCAGTGCGGCCTTCCGGGTGAGTATGCCGACGAGACGGCCCTGCGCGTCGACCGCGGGGGCGAGCTTGCGGTTGGCGCCGTCGAGCTTGTTGAACGCGTCGCGCGGGTCGATGTCCGCGTCCAGCAGCACCAGGTCCTTGGACATGACCTCGGACAGCTGGGTGAAGCGGTCGACGCCGGTCAGGTCGTGGTCGGTGACCACGCCGACGGGCCGCTGCTCGCTGTCGACGACGACACCGGCGCCGTGGGCCCGCTTCGGCAGCAGGGACAGCGCGTCGGCGACCGTCTGTCCGGGAGCCAGCACGATGGGTGTGTCGAGCACGAGGTGGCGCGTCTTGACCCAGGTGATGACCTCGGTGACGACCTCCATCGGGATGTCCTGCGGGATGACGACGAGCCCGCCCCGACGGGCGATCGTCTCGGCCATCCGGCGGCCCGCGATCGCCGTCATGTTGGCGACGACGAGCGGGATGGTCGTGCCGGTGCCGTCGGGCGCGGACAGATCGACCCCCTGGCGGGATCCGACCGCCGACCGGCCCGGGACCATGAAGACGTCGTCGTACGTGAGGTCGTACGGGACCGAGGGGTTCTCTGTGTATCGACCGGTGCCGGGCTCAAGAAAGCGCATAACACTCATTTTTTCATACGAAATGGCGCAGGTCGTTTCCACGAAGACACAACAAATGACTCCCGCGTTCGTATCTTCCTCCGAGGAGGAGGACCGGGAGTCCCGGGCAAGTGGAACCTGCCTTACCCGCAGACCTTACCCGCACCGCATTCGGATCATTCGTGATCATCATCCCTGGACCTGGTGACAGGGGGTCAGGTAGCTTCAAACCCGCAGGTCCTGCGGGTCACCCAGACGCCACGGAGGAACAGCGGAATGGTCACAACTTCCGTCATACGTACGACCGGAGAGGATCACCAGCCGCCCGTGGAAAGTGAACTGCCCGACATTTACTGCCCGTTCCCCCAGCGGACGAATCCGCATGTCGGGCACGTAAGGGAACATCTCGACAGCTGGACCCGCAATACCGGTCTGGTGCACCGGGATTCGGCCAGGGAGCGCTTCGAGCAAGCGGACTTCGGGGCCTTCGTGGGCATGGTGTACCCGACCGCCGACAGCGAGAACCTGGACCTTGTGGCCGACTGGTTCGTCTGGCTGTTCCTCGTCGACGACCAGCTGGACGACGGCCACCTCGGCCGCAGTCCGGACCGGGTACGGGACGTGGTCGCCCTGATGCGGTCCGTGGTCGAGGGCACCGGCACGGGCCGGCTGGCGCACGAAGAGCTGCCCGCTGCCGTCGTCGCCCTCGCCGACCTGTGGGAACGCACGACGCCGACCGCCGCCGCCCACTGGCGGCGCCGCTTCGCCTGGCATCTGATGACGTACCTCACGACCGCCACCACCTGGGAGGCCGGGAACCGGGCCGACGGAGTGGTCCCGCCCGAGGCGACGTACATCGAGAAGCGGCGGCACACCGGTGCGATACACGTCTGCATGGACCTGATAGAGATCGTGGCCGGTATCGAGACGCCCGAGTCGATCCACAACGACCCCCGGTTCATCACCGCGCTGGAAGCCTCCTGCAACGTCGTGTGCTGGGCCAACGACGTGTACTCCTACGAGAAGGAGCAGGTCCTCGGCGAGATCCACAACCTCGTCCACCTGGTCCGGCACCACCGCGGATACGGCAAACAGCAGTCGCTGGACCATGTCTGCGCGGAGATCGCCGCCGAGACCGAGCGCTTCCTCACCGCACAGACCGAACTGCTCAGCGCGTATCCGCAGCTCGCCTGGATGCTGGAGCCGTATCTGGACGGGATGCGGAGCTGGATGCGCGGCAATCTCGACTGGTCCCGGCAGACCCCGCGCTACAACCCGGCCGACGTCAGCCAGTACAAGGAGCCGGAGCAGTACCTGGAGTCGACGGTCCTGGGACTGCGGCAGGACTGACCCGGGCCGGCAGGAGCACCGAGGACGAAGGGGGTGGGGGGCGGGGTCACCCCCCCCCCCCCCGGCTTGCGGGGGGGGGAGGACACCACCCCCCCGGGGGGGCCCGCGCCCCGGGGGGGCGGCGCGGCGCGG
>NZ_JBHVWF010000152.1:0-18101 GCF_042882365.1 Streptomyces sp. NPDC058221
GGACTACTACACGGCCGACCACTACGTGACGTTCGACCTCGTCGACCAAACCTGCTGAACCCTTCCCCGGACGGATCCGCGCCGTAGTCCCCCACCTGCGGCGCGGATCACCGAAGAGACAGGCTTGTACGCTCCCCCCATGACCGTGACCTATGCGATCGACGGCTCCGAGGTCACCGGCCTGGAGCGATTCTGGAACGTGGTCGGCGAGGCGGTGAACGGCCCCGGCGGCTACTTCGGCAACGGGCTCGACTCCTTCGCGGACTGCCTGAGAGGCGGGATGGGCACGCCGGACGACGACGACTTCGTCATCGAGTGGCGGGACCACGCCCGCTCGGCGCGTGCCCTGGGCCACGAGGAGACCGCCCGCTACGTCCGCGGCCTGTTCGGCCGCGCCCATCCGGACAATCTGCCGCGGCTGCGGCAGGAGCTGGCGCAGGCGGAGGCCGGCCTGGGGCCGACGCTCTTCGACCGGCTGCTGGAGATCATCCGGGAGGAGACGGCTCCGGGCACCCTGCGACTGCTCTGACGGCCACCCCACCGGCGTGGACTCCCCGGTCCCGCGCCCCGGCCGGCGAGGGGTGGATACCCGCCACCGGGGAAGGCAAGCCCTCGACCGCGCGCAGGTGGCGACAAGAGGAGCAGCATGCACGACGACAGCTCACTGGTGGAGGGCCGGCTGGAGCGGGCCCTGCGCCAGTTCATCCGCCCCGCCGAGTACGCGGCGCGGACCCCGCTCGCGCTGGCGGTGTGGCATGTGCCGGGCGAGCCGGTTCCGGTGGCGGAGGCGCTCGGCGCGCGGTACGAACCGTTCACGGCCCCCGCCGCGTGGGGCAGCCCGTGGGCCACCAGCTGGTTCCGGCTGGACGGCACGGTGCCGCAGGAGTGGGCGGGGCTCCGGGTCGAGGTCGTGGTCGATCCGGGCTTCTCCGGCCAGGCTCCCGGCTTCCAGGCCGAGGGGATGCTGTACGACTCCGAAGGTGTTCCGCTCAAAGGCGTCCATCCTCGCAACCGGCATCTGACCGTCGGCGCGCCGGCTGCCGGTGGTGAGCAGATCTCGCTCCTCCTGGAGGCGGCGGCCAATCCGGCGGTGCTGGAGCACGGGTTCGAGCCGACCCCGCTCGGGGACGTACTCACGGCAGGGGACGATCCGCTCTACCGGTTCGCCTCCGCCGACCTCGCGGTGCTGGACGAGGAGGTCTGGCATCTCGTCCTCGACATCGAGGTGCTGTCCGAACTGATGCGGGAGCTGTCCGCCGACCGGTCGCGGCGGCACGAGATCCTGCGGGCCCTGGAGCGGATGCTCGACGCCCTCGATCTGCACGATGTGGCCGGGACCGCGGCGGCCGGACGGGCCGAGCTGGCCGAAGTCCTGTCCAGGCCCGCGTCGGCGAGCGCGCACCGGATCTCGGCCACCGGGCACGCACACATCGATTCGGCGTGGCTGTGGCCGCTGCGCGAGACGGTGCGCAAGGCCTCGCGCACCTTCGCCAATGTCACCGCACTCGCCCGGGACTACCCGGAGCTGGTCTTCGCCTGCTCGCAGGCCCAGCAGTACGCCTGGGTCAAGGAGCACCAGCCGCACATCTGGAAGCGGATCGTGCGGGCAGTGGCGGACGGGCAGTGGGAGCCCGTCGGTTCGATGTGGGTGGAGTCCGACGCCAATATGCCGGGCGGTGAGGCGCTGGCCCGGCAGATCGTGCACGGGAAGCGGTTCTTCGAGCAGGAACTGGGCGTGGAGACCGAGGAGATCTGGCTGCCCGACTCCTTCGGCTGCACGGCCGCCTTCCCGCAGCTGGCCGCGCTGGCCGGGATCCGGTGGTTCCTGACCCAGAAGCTGTCGTGGAACCAGACCAACCCGATGCCGCATCACACGTTCTGGTGGGAGGGCATCGACGGCACCCGGGTCTTCACCCACTTCCCGCCCGCCGATACCTACAACGGCCACTTCCACGGTCTCGAACTCGCCCATGCCGAGAGGAACTTCAGGGACAAGGGCCGGGCCACCCGCTCACTGCTGCCGTTCGGCTGGGGTGACGGCGGCGGCGGTCCGACGCGGGAGATGATGGAGAAGGCCCGCAGGCTCGGCAGCCTGGAGGGCTCCCCGCGGGTCGAGATCGAGAAGCCGTCGGCGTTCTTCGCCGCGGCCGAGGAGGAGTACGGGGCGCAGGCGCCGGTCTGGTCCGGCGAGCTGTACCTGGAGCTGCACCGGGCGACGTACACCACGCAGGCGAAGACGAAGCAGGGCAATCGCCGCAGTGAACACCTGCTGCGAGAGGCCGAGTTGTGGGCGACACAGGCGGCCCTTCGGTCCACTTCGTACCGCTACCCGTACGAGGTGCTGGACCGGATCTGGAAGACGGTCCTGCTGCACCAGTTCCACGACATCCTGCCCGGCTCGTCCATCGCCTGGGTCCACCGCGAGGCCCGTGACACCTATGAGCGGGTACGCGAGGAACTGGCCGACCTGGTGGCTGATGCGGTGGCCGCGCTCGGTGCGGCACAAGGTCTGGTGGCGCTCAACTCCTCACCGTACGCACGCAGTCAGGTGATGGAGCTGGATGCCGAGGCGAGTGCGGTACTGCCGTCCGGGTCGCATGTGCAGCCGTTGGGCGACGGGCGCACCGCGGTTCTCGCCGAGTCACCGGGGCTCGGCGCCGGGCTGCTGGACGGAGCGGAGGTCCCGGAACGAGGGGGCTCGGCCGGCGTCGTCGAGGACGGCGGGATCGTCCTCGACAACGGGCTGCTGCGGGTCGTCGTCGACCGGGACGGGCTGATCACCTCCGTGCGTGACCTCCCGGCGGGCCGGGAGGTCCTCGTCCCGGGCCATCGGGCCAACCTTCTCCAGCTGCACCCGGACCACCCGAACAACTGGGACGCCTGGGACATCGACGTCCACTACCGCCGCTCGCGCACCGATCTGACCGGGGCGGAACTGGTCGAGCTGGTGGAGGAGGGGCCGCTGCGGGCGGCCGTGCGTGTGGTGCGCGCGTTCGGCTCCTCCCGCGTCGTGCAGGAGATCCGGCTGGCTGCGGGGAGCAGGCAGGTCGACATCGAGACCGAGGTGGACTGGCAGGAGTCGGAGAAGGTCCTCAAGGCGGCCTTCCCGCTCGATGTGCACGCCGAGCGGTCCGCGTCGGAGATCCAGTTCGGCCACGTCCACCGGCCGACGCACGGCAACACCGGCTGGGACGCGGCCCGTTTCGAGATCTGCGCCCACCGCTGGCTGCGGGTCGCCGAACCGGGCTACGGCGTCGCGCTGCTCAACGACTCGACGTACGGGCACGAGGTCACCCGGACCCCGCATCCGGCGGGCCTCGGCACGACCGTACGGCTGACTCTGCTGCGCGCCCCGCACAGCCCCGACCCGGAGGCCGACCTCGGCACCCACCGGTTCCGGTACGCGCTGGCGCCCGGCGTCGGGATCACCGACGCGGTGCGGGCGGGCCTGGCGCTCAACCTGCCGCTGCGCGCCGCGGTCGCCCCGGTGGTGGAGTCGGCCGTGTCGACCGGCCATCCGGCGGTGACCGTGGAGTCGGTGAAGCTCGCCGACGACCGCAGCGGCGACGTGATCGTCCGGCTCTACGAGTCTGCGGGCGGCCGGGCCGACGCCACGCTCCGGGTCTCCTTCCCCGTCGTCGGGGCGCAGATCACGGATCTGCTGGAACGGCCGCTGCACGAGGCTACGACCGACGAGTACGGCCTGGTGCTCGCGCTGCGGCCGTTCCAGATCCTGACGCTGCGGCTGACCCCGGCGTGAGCGGCCGCCCCGGTCCGGGCCACGCGCGGTCTCAGGGCCGGGGCACGTTGCGGAGGTTGGAGCGGGCCATCTGGACCATCCGGCCCACTCCGCCGTCCAGCACGATCTTGCTGGCGGAGAGCGCGAAGCCGGTCACCATGTCCGCGCTGATCTTCGGCGGGATGGACAGCGCGTTGGGGTCGGTGACCACATCGACGAGCGCCGGGCCCTTGTGCTTGAAGGCGTCCTTGAGCGCGCTTTCGAGCTGCTTGGGCTTCTCGACCCGTACGCCGTAGGCACCCGACGCCCGCGCGATGGCCGCGAAGTCCGGGTTCTTGTTGGTCGTGCCGAACGACGGCAGTCCCGCCACCAGCATCTCCAGCTCGACCATGCCGAGCGCGGAGTTGTTGAACAGTACGACCTTCACCGGCAGGTCGTACTGGACCAGGGTCAGGAAGTCCCCCATCAGCATGGTGAACCCGCCGTCCCCGGACATCGAGACGACCTGCCGGTTGCGGTCCGTGAACTGCGCGCCGATGGCCTGTGGCAGGGCGTTCGCCATCGAGCCGTGGCTGAACGAACCGATCACCCGGCGTTTGCCGTTCGGCGTCAGGTAGCGGGCCGCCCAGACGTTGCACATGCCGGTGTCCACAGTGAACACGGCGTCCTCGTCGGCAAGTTCGTCCAGCACCGAGGCCACGTACTCGGGGTGGATCGGGACGTGCTTCTCGACCTTGCGGGTGTACGCCTTGACCACGCCCTCCAGCGCGTCGGCGTGCTTCTTCAGCATCCGGTCGAGGAACTTGCGGTCGGTCTTCGCCTTCACCCGCGGGGTCAGACAGCGAAGCGTCTCGCGGACATCGCCCCAGACCGCCAGATCGAGCTTGGAGCGGCGGCCCAGGTGCTCGGGCCGCACATCGACCTGGACGATCTTCACATCGGTGGGCAGGAAGGCGTTGTACGGGAAGTCCGTGCCGAGCAGGATCAGCAGATCGCACTCGTTGGTGGCCTCGTAGGCGGCGCCGTAGCCGAGCAGTCCGCTCATACCGACGTCGTACGGGTTGTCGTACTGGATCCACTCCTTGCCGCGCAGCGCGTGCCCGACCGGGGACTTCACCCGCTCGGCGAACTCCATGACCTCGGCGTGCGCGCCCGCCGTTCCGCTGCCGCAGAACAGCGTCACCCGTTTGGCCTCGTCGACCATCCGGCAGAGCTTCTCGATCTCCTCGTCGCCCGGTCGCACGGAGGGCCGCGAGGTGACCAGGGCGTGCTCGATGGTCTTCTCCGGCGCGGCCTGCGAGGCGATGTCGCCCGGCATCGAGACGACGCTGACACCGCCCCTGCCGATCGCGTGCTGGATGGCCGTCTGGAGCAGCCGCGGCATCTGCTGCGGGTTGGAGATCATCTCGTTGTAGTGGCTGCACTCCTGGAAGAGCAGCTCCGGATGGGTCTCCTGGAAGTAGCCGAGGCCGATCTCGCTCGACGGGATGTGCGAGGCGAGCGCGAGCACGGGTGCCATGGAGCGGTGGGCGTCGTAGAGCCCGTTGATGAGGTGCAGGTTGCCCGGCCCGCACGATCCGGCGCAGGCCGCCAGCGAGCCGGTGATCTGCGCCTCCGCACCGGCGGCGAACGCGGCCGTCTCCTCGTGTCTGACCTGGATCCAGTCCATGTCCGAGTGCCGCCTGATGGCGTCGACGACCGGGTTGAGGCTGTCGCCGACCACCCCGTACAGGCGCTTGACGCCCGCGCGGGCGAGGATGTCGACGAACTGCTCCGACACGTTCTGCTTGGCCATGGGTGCGTTCTCCCTCTGCCTGTGCTCCGTGCACGTTCGGCTGTCCGGACCCGGGGGCGCGAAACCTCGGCCGGACGGGTTCTCCGGAGTCCATCAACCCATGGCACGCGTCGTTACGCCTCCCAGACGCCGACCGCCGTCCGGTCGTCGGCGTACCCCTTCACCCTGAGCTGGGTGTCCGCGAGGAACGCCGCGAGGCCCGGCGCGGGGCCCGGCGCCCAGCGTTCGGCGAGCTCGTCGGCGAGTGCGGGTTCGCCGCGCAGCGGATCGGCCAGACCGGTGCTGCACAACAGCAGGGTGTCGCCCGGCCGGGCGATCGAGGCGCGGAACCGGAACGGCTCGGCGGGCGGCGGTACCGGGCTCTCGATGTACGGGGGCGGTGCGGTGGTGATCCCCAGGTCCATGGTCAGCCGCTCGCCCTCCGGCCCGCTCTCGGGCGGCGAGGAGCCGAATCCGACCACGCCCTCCCCGGCCAGTTCGCCGGGGTGCGGTACCACCGGTTCGAGGTCCTGCCAGCTGCCGTCGCGCAGCCGGAAGAGCCCGCCGCCACCGACTCCGAAGAAGACCCGGGTCCGGCAGCCGGGATCGGCGGACAGCAGGAGGCAGCGCAGGCCGGCCGTGTACTCCTGCGGTTCCAGGCCGAGTTCGGCGGCGCGGGCGCGGAGCTTGCCGTAGGTGCGGTCGGTGAGCCGGTGCAGACCGGACTTGAGGTCGCCGCGGCGGCCCGCCCTTATGTCCTCCGAGAGCCGGACGTGGCTGCGTCCCACGGCCTCACCGATCCAGCGGCAGGCGTCGGCGGCGGCGGCCGGATGCACGCCGTCGGCGGCGCGGGCGCCGCCCGCGACGGCGACCAGGACGAGGGCGTTCTCGGCGGTGCCGAAGCGCACGGTGAGCAGTGCGTCGCGCCGGGGCTCGCCCCGGAACCGAGCGGAGTCACCGCGCACCGAGGCGGCGCGCAGGGTGTACGTCCCGTAGCCGGCGCCGTCGAGCACGGTGTCGGCGACGAGGGCATGGATCTCACGCGGGTCGGTGGCGGGCAGCGCGGTGGGCTCGGCGTCGTACGTGGGCGGCCGGGCGCCCACGTGGCCGATCGCGGGGCGGGGGGCCTCGGCGGCGGAGGCCGGTGGCTCCGGGGCCGCAGGAGCCTTTGCCTCGCTCCGTTCGTCGGCGCCCCGCTCGACGAGCGGCCGCCTGGGCAACGGCGGCACCGTGCCGGCAGCGGGCGCCGGGGGGACGCGGGCCGGCGCCTCGGCCGTGAAGGGCTCCGCCACGCGCCCGTCGGCCGGCAGGCTCCGGACGACCCGCGGATCGGCGGGCGGGGGCGGAGCGGGCGCGGTCGATGATGAGGGCGGCTCCGGTGCGGACGGCGGGAGGGCATCCGGTGCGGGCGGCGGGAGGGGGTCCTGTGCGGGCGGTGGGGCCGCTGTTGCCGTGGGCGGCTCCGGTGCGGGCGGTGCAGCCTGCGGTGCGTGTGTTTCCTGTGATGCCTGCGGTGCGTGTGGTTCCCGCGGCGTCTGCGGTGCCTGCGCCGTCTGCGGTTCCGGTCCAGGATCCGGTGGCGCCGCCACCGTGGACGGAGCGGGGTCCGGCTCCGGCGCAGGCGCCACGAGCTCCGGCGCGGGCTCCGGACGCGCCTCCGGAGCAGCCGCCGTGAAGGTCCGCGGACCGGGTTGACCGGTCGGGGGCTCCCAGGGGGCGCGCGCCGGCTCCCTCGGCTGCGGAGCAGGTGGCGGTGTCGGACCGGGCGGTGCTTCCTCCTGTCCGACGGCCTCCGGCGGCGCCACCCGTGGCTCGGGCACCGCGGCCACGGCCCCGTGCGCCTCGCGGCCGTCGGCTCCGACGGCGCCCGACACCGAGTCGAAGCGGTCGTCGAGACTGTCGGCCGCCTGGCTCGCCCCGGTGTCCGGTGCGGATTCGTCGTACAGCCTGCGCCACCAGTCGTCCTCGTGGGCGGCGGGCCTCTCCCCCTGCTGACTCATGCCCTTATTGTCCACCGCGGGGGCCTCGCGAAAACGGGTCATCGGGAAAATGTGGCCGGGCCCGCCCGTGAAGAAGGTCCGCCGGGCGGCCCCACCCCCCACGGGAAGGACGCCCGGCGGACCGGTCCCAAGTGATCCGGCGTCAGCGCACCGCGTAGGCGTCGGTCACGGTCTGGACGACGGAGTTGCCCTTGGCGTCCGTCAGTTCGGTCCTCAGGGTGACCGGCTTGCCGGCCGCTTCCGCGTGGTTCACGGTCGCGGTCCAACGGCCGCCCTGCTGTGCGGTGGTGGCCTCGGTCCAGGTCTCGCCGCCGTCGTACGAGTACGAGACCTCGGCGGCGGTGAGCTTGCCTGGCGTGTAGCCGGCGTGGCCGGTGACGCTCAGTCCGATCTTCTGGCCGTCCTTCGCCGCCAGGGTCTTCATGCCGTCCGAGGGCAGATCGTAGCCGGGGAAGAGCAGCGGGATGCCCTGCGAGTAGACGTTCTCGTCCCGGTGCGAGCGGAACTTCCAGGTGGTCTCGGTGGCGGTGGAACGCTTCCACACGGCGGCCGGCTGCCCCGACTTCGTGGTCGTCATGGTGAGTTCGTACGCGGCGTCTTCCGCCGGGACGGTGAACACCCCGGACGGCCAGCCCGACTCGCCGATCAGCTTGCCGCCGCTGCTCAGCCGCATGGTGCCCATGTCCCCGAAGGAGCCCTGGAGACCGCTGTGTTCGGTGTCGCTCCAGAAGCCCGGGGCGACGCCGATCAGATTGTCCTGGCGTTCGGCTGCGAGCTGCTCCTCGCCCTGGTCGTCGCGGGGTGCGGACGGCACGACGACGCCCCGGTACCAGTCCGAGGAGCGCGTGGAACCGGCCTTGTAGGTGCGGAACTCGTCCATCATGAACTCGCCCCAGGGGAAGCTGGAGGAGAGTGCCTGCTGCCAGCTGGAGTCGCCCGCCGTGTAGTACTCGGTGCGCTTGCCCGGTGCGGCGACGGTGTCGAACGCACCGACGGAGTAGCTCGCTCCATAGGGGCGGGAGACGAGCAGCGTGTCGACGAAGTCGGTCTTGACGCCCATCGATTCATAGGTGGACCTGACCGCGCCGAGCGCCTTGTCCTTGACCTGGTACGTGCGGTTCGAGGTGAGGTCGCCCGTCTCGGAGAAGGCCAGGTTGTAGACGAACGGGCTGACGGCCGTGGCCTTCCAGCTCAGCTTCACCGGTCCGGCGGCCAGCGCCCCGGTCAGGGCCTTCGCCTCGTCGGCCTGGATGCCGAGCGAGGGCAGGGGCGCCGACCCGTATCCGACGGAGGGCTGCCAGGGGCCCGCTGACGGGCGGTGCGTGATGATCGCCACGGCTCCGGCGGCCTTGGCGTCACGCGCCTGGGTGACGACGGTGCCCTCGTCCGGAACACCGACCAGGGCGATCTTGCCGGACACTCCGGCGGCCTTCAGCTCCTCGGGGGTGCCGCTGCCGGCGTCGACGAGTGCGGCGCGTCCGGTGCCGTCGAGGTTGACGGAGCCGTTGGACGCGGTCGTGGGGTGGAGGGTGGCGCCGCCCACGACCGAGAGCTTCTCGATCTGCGGGGCGTAAGCGCGCCAGAAGCTGTCGAACTCGAAGTCGCCGTCAGTGGCCTTGCCCCGGATGTCGGCCCGGTAGTCCTTGATGACGCTGCCGCCGGAGATGGATCCGGCGTGCAGCCAGACGTCGTCCCAGCCGCGGCCGAAGGCGAGGGTGCCGCTGCGGGTCTCGCTGGCCCGGTCCCGGGTCTTCACCTGGATGCGGTGTGCCTTGCGTGCGTCGAGCACCAGGGTGGTGTCCTTGGCGACGTTCAGCTGCGGCCTGGCGAGGTAGCCGACGGACTTGGCGAGGGTGCCGGTGGCGTCCTCGGGGTCGGCCGAGGTGATGAAGCTGGAGACGAAGTAGGCGCCGGGGCGCACCTGGTACACCTGGTCGGTCGAGCCGTCGTTGAACCGGCGCTCACCACTGGCGGTGTCGGTGCCGATGACGTCCAGCGACGACGAGCCGCCGGCGGCATCGCCGTTGGTGTCGATCAGCTTGACGCGCAGGGTGACGGTCTCGGCGCCGACGTACAGCGAGAACGGGGTGGAGACCTTCACGCCGCCCTTGGCGGTGGCCAGGACCCGGCCGGTGACGTCGCCGTACTGGCTGTCCTGGAGCTTCGCGGTCGGGTCGAGCTTCAGCGGGACCCGGACCGTCGCTCCGGCCGGCACGGTGACGCTCTTCGCGCCGAGCGCGGCGACGGAGGAGCGGACGGCCGAACCGTCGTTGCCCGTGACGCTCCGGAGCTTCAGGGCCAGCTTGACCGGCTCGGTGCCCGTGTTGGTGTACGGGATCTGCACGGTGGTGCGGTCGGTCGTGTCCTGCGGCCAGTTGTAGGTGCCGCCCTGCACGGCGGGCGAGCCGGTCACGGTCGTGTCGATGGCCGCCTTGACGTCGAGCCGGCCACCGCCGGTCTCGCGTACGTCACCGGGGATGTCGCTCTTCGCGGACGACACGAGTGCCGCCTTGACCTGCTGCGCCGTCCAGTCGGGGTGGCGTTCCTCGACGATGGCGGCGGCGCCCGCGACATGCGGGGTGGCCATCGAGGTGCCGGACATCGTCTGGTACGCGTAGATTCCGCGGCCGCCCGCCGCGGCCGCCGAGATCTCGACGCCCGGGGCGGCGATCTCGGGCTTGAGGGTGTGTGCGCCGATCGCGGGGCCGCGGCTGGAGAACTGGGCGGTGGAGTCGTCCCGGTCGACGGCGCCGACGGTCAGCACACTGGGCGCGCAGCCGGGCGAGGAGACGGTGTTGAGGGTGGGACCCGCGTTGCCTGCCGCGATGACGAACAGGGTGTCCTTGCTCTTGCCGAACTCCTCGGCGGCCAGGCTCATCGGGTCGGTGCAGTCGGTCGGTGTCGCACTGCCCAGGCTCATGGAGACGACGTCGGCCTTCTGGTCGACGGCCCACTGCATACCCGCGATGATCCAGGAGGAGTCGCCGGAGCCGCTGTCGTTGAGCACCTTGCCGACGAGCAGGTCGGCGCCGGGGGCGACGCCCTTCTTCTTGCCGCCGCTGGCCGCGCCGGTGCCGCCCACGGTGGAGAGGGTGTGGGTGCCGTGGCCCTGGAGGTCGTCGGTGGTGTCGGAGTCGGTGAAGTTCTCCGACTCGGTGATCCGGCCCTTGAGGTCCGGGTGTCCGGCGTCGGCGCCGGTGTCCAGGACGGCGACCTTGGTGCCCTTGCCGTCGTAACCGGCGGCCCAGGCGAGGTCGGCGCGGATCTGCTTGGTGGAGCGGTCGAGGCTGGCCTCGACCTTGCGGTCCAGCCAGAGCTTCTTCATCCCGGCGGCCGAGCGCGAGCGGGTGCTGTTGACGTCCGCCCAGAACGCGGCGGTCCTGTCCTTGTCCGCCTTGAGGGCCACGCCGTCGATGACGGGGAGGTCGAGTCCGCGCTCGGCGCCGCGCGGGGTGACGGGCGCGGAGCGGGCGGTGTCCTTGGCGTAGGTGGCGATGAGCGGTACGGAGTCCGCGTGCGCGTCGTCGTAACCCTGCCGGATCAGGCCGGTGACGTTGAAGAGTTCCTCATCCACCGTGCCCTTGGCGAGCGCCTTGGCCGCGGTGTCCGGGTAGACGTAGAGGTCCTTGCCGGAGCGGCGGGTCTGGACGAGGGGGAGCGTGCCGTCCTCGCGGGCCAGTGCGGTGGCCGAGGCGTTCCCCGAACTGTCCGTGTTCACCAGCACCTTGTCGCCGGTGACCAGGGTCACGGTGACCGGCTTGCCCGCCGTGCCGGCCGTCGCACTGCCGGTCAGCGGTCTCTTCGCGGTCGTGTCGTCCTGTGGCGCTGCCACGGACGGCGCGATCACCGTGACGGCCAGGACGGCGGCGGTGGCCGCCCCCAGTGCCGTACGCGATATCGGACGCATCGCTCTCCCCAAGTAAAACCGGAACGTGCAGCACAAAGCGCCACGTTCCGGAGGTTGTTGGTGCTGCGGTGGCGCCACATTGGCAGAGGGACGGGGCGTACGGCGATGATGTGCCACGGCGGGTTTACGCCGTGGCCGCTTTCCGCCACGGCCGGCCGGCCGAGGAGCACGCACTGACACGGAAGCGCTGCGTCCGGGGAGGGGTCCGAGGATGCTGGGAGCCATAGGTCTCGACGAGAGACAGGAGTCGGCCTACCGCGCGCTCGTGGCACTGGGAGCCGCGGAGGTCTCCGATCTCGCCCACCGGCTGGCGCTTACCGAACCGGAGACCGAGCGGGCCCTGCGCCGGCTGGAGCAGCACGGACTCGCCGCCCAGTCGTCGGCCCGTACCGGGCGATGGGTGGCGGCGCCGCCGGGGGTCGCGCTGGGTGCGCTGCTGACGCAGCAGCGCCATGAGCTGGAGCAGGCGGAGCTGGCCGCGGCGCTGCTGGCGGAGGAGTACCGGGCGGACGCCGCCGAACCGGCCGTCCACGACCTGGTCGAGGTGGTCACCGGCGCGAGCGCGGTGGCGCACCGTTTCCATCAGCTCCAGCTGGGTGCGACGAGCGAGGTGTGCGCCCTGGTCACCGGGAAGCCGATCGCGGTCAGCGGTCTCGACAACGAGTCCGAGGAGCAGGCCGCCACCCGCGGGGTGTCGTTCCGGGTGGTCGTCGAGCGCGAGGTGCTCGCGCTGCCGTCCGGGATCCTGGAGCTGTCGGCGGCGCTGAGCCGTGACGAGCAGTGCCGGGTCGTGGACCGGGTGCCGACGAAGCTGGTCATCGCCGACGCCACGCTGGCGATGGTGCCGCTGACAGGGCGGGGCGCGGAGCCCGCGGCTCTGGTGGTGCACGCGTCGGGACTGCTGGAGTCGCTGACGGGACTCTTCGAGGCGGTATGGCGCGAGGCGATGCCGCTACGGCTCGGCCGGAGCGGCCTGGTGCGGGAGAACGCCACCGGGCCCGATGCGACGGACCTGGAGATCCTCTCGCTGCTGCTGGCCGGGCTGACCGACGCCAGTGCGGCGAAACAGCTGGAGCTCGGGCTGCGGACCGTACAGCGCCGGGTCAAGGGCCTGATGGAGCTGACCGGGGTGTCGACCCGGCTGCAGCTGGGCTGGCACGCCTACGAGCGGGGCTGGGTGTCCCGCGAGCCGCGCGCCTGAGCCCATCGGCCCCGGACCCGGCGCCAGGGCTCCGAGCTGCGCCGACGGATCCCGTTCCGGGGCTCGGCGACGGGCGGGACCGGCCGGATTCCGGCACCCTGGTCAGATGAGTGTGTGGCAGCTCGTCGCCGTGGGCCTGGTCATGCTGCTCGGCCTGATCGGTGTACTGGTGCCCGGTGTGCCCGGTCAGGCGATCGTCTGGGCCGCGGTCCTGTGGTGGGCGCTGGCGGACAACACTCCGGCTGCCTGGGCCGTGCTGATCGGCGCCACCGCGCTCCTGCTGCTGAACCAGGCGCTCAAGCCGCTGCTGCCGCCGCGCCGCCCGCGTGAGTCGGGTGCGCCGCGCCGGACCTTGATGCTCGGCGGGATCGGTGCGATCGCCGGGTTCTTCGTCGTCCCGGTGGTGGGCGCGATCCTCGGGTACGTGGGCGTGATCTTCGGGGCGGAGCGGCTGCGGCTGGGCAGCCGGGGGGCGGGGTGGGCCTCGGTCCGCTCGGTGATGCGGGCCACCGGCTACTCCGTACTGGCCGAACTGTTCGCCTGCCTGCTGGTGACCGGATCCTGGCTGGGTGCGTTGATCTGGGGCTGATGTCACATGGACGAAGCCTGATCATGTGGAGAGAAATACATCGGATCTCTCACGCCCCATTGACGCCTTGATACCTGGCGTCGGCCGCGGCGCCGAGTTCACCATGGACGTGCACGCGAAGGGGGCCGGACCCGCTGGGTGCGCCTCACCGGTGAGGCGGGCGCGCCCCGCGTCGCACGGCACGGCATCGAGGGCGCGATCGACGAGCGTGACCGGCACGGACGCCCGCTGGGCCATGAGGGACTGGCCGACGGCGCGGTCCGTATCCGGCTCCGCAAGGGCGACTCGGCGCTGATCACCGCGGCGGGTGACCGCCCGGACCTGACCATCCGCCCGGTCACCGCGAACGGACCGGCGCCCAGCTGGGGCCGGCCGGCCCGAGCCCGGCTCAGGCGGACGCCCGGCCCGCGAACCCCGCATGGCGCACCCCGTAGGAGCGCCACGGCCGCCACCGGTCGGAGCCGGGCGTCCCGTACGGATCGACATCGGGGTCGCCCAGCGCGCGCATCCGGATCAGCGCGGCGGTGGCCGGTCCGATGCCGGGCAGCCGCAGCAGCGCCTGCTCGGCCTCGTCCCGGTCGGCGCCCGCGTCGAGCCGTACGCCGCCGTCGGCGAGCGCGGCCGCCAGCGCCCGCAGCTCCGGGCCGGGCGCCGCACCGGCCAGCACGTCCGGTTCGGGGAACACATGCGTGAGCCCGCCACAGGGCACGTCCAGCCGCTTCCCGTACGTCTCCACCAACCCCCCGGCCGCCGCCGGACCGACCAGCGCACGCACCGCGAACTCCTCGGGGTCGGCGGCGCCCGGCGAGCGCAGCCCGGGGCGGGCGGCGACCAGCGGGGCGAGCAGCGGGTCGGCGGCGAGCAGTTCGTCGACGGCGTACGGATCGGCGTCCAGGTCGAAGAGCCGGCGCAGCCGCTGCACCGCCGTGGTCAGATCGCGCAGATCCGTGAGGTGGATACGGGCCTCCAGCCAGGACCCGGCGGACCGTTCGTCCACGGCGGCGATGGCGGTGCCGTACGGAAGCCGCAGCGTGCGCCGGTAGGTGCGGGCGCCGGGTTCGCCGCTGACCTCCTCGATACGGGCGACCGTCCCGTCGGCGAGCAGATCGAAGATCTCACGGGCCGCGTACGGTCCCCGGTGGGCGAGCCGGAGCGGGATGCCGGTGGTGCGCGCCTCCCGTACCGCGGCGCCGAGTCCGGTGCCCGCCTCGGTCCGCAGTTCGCTCGGGGTGCGGGCGTAGATCTGCCGGATCGTGTCGTTGAACTGGCGAACGCTCGCGAAACCGGCGGCGAACGCGATCTCGGTGACGGGCAGCCCGGTCGTCTGGAGGAGCACCCGGGCGGTGTGGGCGCGCTGGGCGCGGGCGAGGGCGACCGGGCCGGCGCCCAGCTCCGCGTTGAGCTGCCGCTGCACCTGCCGCGAGCTGTAGCCGAGCCGGCCTGCGAGACCGGGGACGCCCTCCCGGTCCACCACGCCGTCGCCGATCATCCGCATGGCACGGCCGACCACATCGGCCCGGACGTTCCAGTCCGCGGAGCCGGGAACGGCGTCCGGGCGGCAGCGTCTGCACGCCCGGAAGCCGTTGCCCTGGGCGGCGGCCGCAGTCGGGTAGAAGCGGACGTTCCTGCGCTTGGGGGTGACGGCGGGGCAGCTCGGCCGGCAGTAGATGCCGGTCGTCTCGACGGCGAAGAAGAACTCCCCGTCGAAACGCGCGTCGCGGCTGCTCACCGCCTCGTACCTGGTCTCTTCGTCCATCACACCGTCCAGTGTGCGACAACACGCACCGCCGCACTCGCGGTTTTCGGACGCCGACCAGGGCCCCGGCGCCTACCGGACCCGGCCGCGCTTCGCCTCCATGGCGGCCCGGCCCTCGGCCCCCTTGCGCTTCCAGTCGCGCCGGATCTCGTTGCGGACCCGGGCGTCGGTCTTGGCGACGATGCGCTGGTTCTCGCGCAGCAGCTTGCGGTAGCTGTCCATGCGCCGCTCGGGCAGCGATCCGTCCTCGAGCGCCGCCAGCACCGCGCAGCCAGGCTCGGCCTCGTGGGCGCAGTCGTGGAACCGGCACTGCCCGGCCAGCTCCTCGATCTCGGAGAAGACCTGGCCGACGCCGGCCTCCGCGTCCCACAGGCCGACTCCGCGCAGCCCCGGGGTGTCGATCAGGACGCCGCCGGAGGGCAGCACCAGCAGATTGCGGGTCGTGGTGGTGTGCCGGCCCTTGCCGTCCATGTCGCGGGTGGCCTGCACCTCCATCTCGTCGTGCCCGAGCAGGGTGTTGGCGAGGGTGGACTTGCCCGCGCCGGACGCCCCGAGGAGCACGCTCGTACCGCCGGAGACGATCGCGGCGAACACATCGACGCCCTCACCGGTCGTGGAGCTGACGGGCAGCACCTGCACCCCGGGCGCGAGGCGCTCGACGTCCTGGACGAGGTGGGACAGCGTGGCGGCGTCCGGGACGAGGTCGGCCTTGGTCAGGACGACGAGGGTCTCGGCGGCACCGTCCCCGGCCGACGCCCCGTCCCGCAGCAGCGCGTCACCGCCGGTGCTGGACATGGCGAGGGCGAGGAACCGTTCCACCCGCCCCAGGTCGAGCTCCACCGCCAGTGAGACACAGATGGCGATGTGGTCGACGTTGGTGGCGAGCACCTGGCCCTCGGAGCGCTTGGACGAGGTGGAGCGGACGAAGGCCGTGCGCCGCGGCAGCAGCGTACGGACGAACTGCGGGTCGCCCTCGGGGTCGACGGCGGCCCAGTCGCCCGTGCACACGATGCGCATCGGGTCGCGGGGCACCACGAACGCGGTGTCGGCCCGGAAGGTGCCCTGCGGGGTGACGATGTCGCACTGCCCGCGGTCCACCCGGACCACGCGCCCGGGCAGCAGTCCCTGCTCGGCGTACGGGGCGAACTCGGCCTCCCACGCGTCGTCCCAGCCGTACGCGGCCAGCGGGTGCGGGAGAGAAGTGGAAAAGGAAGAGGAGATCGGGAAAGACAAGGGAAACCCTTCACAGGGTGGCCCCGGCACTGCGCACAGCGGCGCGGAAGTCTCGAAGAAGGTCAGCCGGCGGCCACGGGGGTGGGAACGATGTACTTCGGTTCGTGGGCAGCGCCCACCGCAACGACAGTCATCAATGTCCTCACCTCCCGCTTCTCGTACGGTCCGGCACCGGCGGTCTCCTCCGCCGTCCGTAACAACGCACACGATAGCCCGCGGCGCTCCGGTGACGTCAACCGATTTAACGCGGCATCCGGCCGGATGCCGCGGAACGGTCGGGACCGGTGGCACAGACGGCCGATATTCCCCGCTCTCCCCCGATCGGGTGATACGCATGGAGTTCAACCGGTCACACCCGGTTAGGGTGCCGGACATGACCTCCCCCCAGACAGCCTCCGGCACCTTCACCCAGGCCCAGTTGGGCACCCTCAGCCTGATCGGCTGGAGCGGCGAGCATCCGCACGCCGCACACGAAGTCGCCTTCCTGCTCGCCTACTCGCTCGGCGACGGATCGGACGGCCCGGCGGCCGGCGAGGCCGCGATGCGCATCGCCCTGGAGCGCAGCGGCCTTCCGGCAGGCGGCGGTCCCGTGCGCGCGGACGAGACGCCCGGGCTCCCGGTGAAGCTCCTCGTCCAGGCGGGCCAGGCCGTCCTGACGCTGCCTCACTTCACCGCCCAGTACCCCGCACGCCCGGAGTGGCTGGCGGCAGCCCGCGAACAGGGCGAGGTGCACGCGATGTTCGCCACCCGCCCGTGGCCGCAGGGCGCGCCGGGGCATCCGGTGACCGAGGACACGCTGCGGTCCTTCGCCGGCGACCCGGAGGTCATCGCGACCTCCGCACACTGCGTCCTGCCGGTACGCACCCTGGGCTGACCACCCCAGTACGCACGATGCCCACTGCCCCGTGCGGCGGTGGGCATCGTGCGTACCCGGGCGGTCCGTCGGCCGACCACCGACACACCGCGGGCGGCCCGGGACTTCCCGGACCGCCCGCGGCACGTGTGTCCGGCGTCAGTTGTTGGCGACGCCGTTCCCGGAAAGGACCGGGATGTCGTCCACCAGGTGCGAGAGGGCCTCGTCGCCCTTGGCCTGGGTGGAGTTGTCGGCGCACTGCTGGTTCTGCGGCGAGGACAGGACGTCGACGTCCTGGACCGCGACGGGCACGAGCAGGCCGACGAGCGAGCCCACGTTGGCCTTGACGGGCGCACCGACGCAGAGCTTGTTCAGCGAGCCCTGGACGAGCTGGGCCTGCGGGCTGCCGTCGCCTCGGGTCACGCTGTTGCCGAACGAGGACTCGGCCCCGTTGCCGTTGACCGACGTCGTGCCCTGGTCGTTACCGATCGCCATGGCCGAGGGGGCAACCGCGGCGGACAGGCCGACCATGGACACGGCCACTGCCGCGCCGGCCATCATCTTCTTCATCACACATCACCTTTCGAAGCGTTCCGTTCTGGAACGCACTGATCAACCCCTCACAGCGGAGTCGGTTGCGCACTTCCACTCAAATGGGTTCGATCCAGCGTAAGTTCGACACCGTTTCGTCAACCCGGGAGGGCTTCACCGGAGGTACGCGCCGCCGGAAGGAGCCCGCCGGCGCTGGGCGGGCCGGGCTCATCGGGTTCCACTCGCCCAGGATCGCCACGCGCCGCCTGCCACTCGGCCAGAAGGCGGTCGTAGATCGGTGTGCCGTCTTCCGGACTGCGGTGGCGGTCCTGCGGGCGCCTGCTGTCGTACTGGTCCATGAGGAGGCCATACCCGCTGCGGGCCGCACGGCCCGCCGTCACTACGGCAACCGGCCCAGCGGGCCCGTCCTTTCGGGGGAGTTCCGGCCCCACCCCGGCACACACCGTCGGCCCATCCGCCGAGCAGGATGCGCTCCGGCAGGAAGAGGTTGATCAGGT
>NZ_JBHVWF010000153.1:0-17682 GCF_042882365.1 Streptomyces sp. NPDC058221
CCGGCGCCCACCGATTTCTACACTCCCACTTTGGTCGGCTGCGTCTGTTGTTTATAAGAGACTGGGCCGGTCGTGCTGGGGGGGGGGCGGGCCGTCATCGGCCCGCCCCCTTCCCGTCCCCGTAAGCGCGTGCTAGACCAACCACCGCCCGGTCTGAACCACTTGCCCACCGGAGGTACCCCGTGTCACTTCTGCCCGCCTGGTCCCGCCGCGCCTTCCTCGCCACCGGCAGCGCCACCGCACTGGGCCTGGCGCTCGCCCCGGCGGCCCGCGCGGCGCAGGACGAGGACGAGTTCGAGACGCTCCGGCTGCGCTGGAACGACCTCTCGCTCGGCACCGGCTACGACCCCGCAGCCGAGCCCTACGCCTCCAGGCTCGCCGGCACCGGCGAACTCGCCGCCGAATTCCGCTCGACGATGGCGCCCGCCGCCGACTCGCTCTGGGCCGGGCAGCCCTTCGACCCGCCGGCCGGCATCACCTGGAGCTACAACCGGCTGTGGACGATGACCCAGGCCTACGCCCAGGAGGGCACCGGCCACACGGGGGACGCGGATCTCCTCGACGGCATCCTCCAAGGCCTCGACCACCTCTCCGCAACGGTCTACAACCCCTCCACTGCCCCGTACGGCAACTGGTGGGAATGGCAGATCGGCAGCCCGCGCCTGCTCATGGACATCGCCGCCGTCCTGCGCCCCGACCTCGGCGAGGAGCGCGTCCGGGCAGCCTGTGCGGCCGTCGACCACTTCATCCCCGACACGGCGCTCACCGACTACAGCGGCACCTCGACCGGCGCCAACCGGGTCGACCTCTGCCGCTCCGTCGCCCTGCGCGGCATCCTGGGGCGTGACGACGCCAAGACGGCGCTGGCCCGCGACGCCCTCTCGCCCGTCTTCCCGTATGTGTCCGAGGGTGACGGCCTCTACGCCGACGGCTCGTTCGTCCAGCACACCTGGATCGCCTACTCCGGTACATACGGCCAGGTCATGCTGGACGGTCTCGGCCGGCTCTTCGCCCTGCTGGCCGGGTCCACCTGGGAGGTCACCGATCCGGGCCGCCAGATCATCCTGGACAGCGTCGAGCACGCCTACGCGCCGCTCATCCACGACGGTCTGATGATGGACAGCGTCAACGGCCGCGCGATCAGCCGGGGACTCCTCAAGAGCGACGAACTCCAGGTCATGCGCAGCGACCACTTCCACGGTCAGGGGCTGATCGCCGCCGTGGCCCTGCTCGCGGGCGGCGCGTCCGCGGCCGAGCGCGACCGGTGGAACGGCATGGTCAAGGGATGGATCGAACGGGACACCGTCAGCCCGGTCCTCACCGCCGCGCAGTTCGGTGTCGCCGACCTGTCCCGGCTGCACGCGGCCGCGGACGCCCCCGTCCCCGCGGCACCCGAACCGGTCGGCCACACCCTGTTCGCCGCCATGGACCGGGCCGTGCACCGCCGCCCCGGCTGGGTCGCGAACCTCTCCATGTCCTCGGAGCGGATCAGCTCCTACGAGTGCGGAAACGGCGAGAATCCGCGCGGCTGGCACACCGGGGCCGGAATGCTCTACTGGTGGCAGGGCGCCGACGGCGGCGGCCAGTACACCGACTGGTTCTGGCCCACCGTCGACTGGTACCGGCTGCCCGGCACCACCGTCTCCACCAAACGGCTCGCCGACCGGGCCGGCGGCGAGTGGGGCGAACCGCGGCCCGCCGTGCAGTGGGTGGGCGGGGCGCACGACGGCGAGTTCGCCGCGGTCGGCCAGCATGTGAAGGGCCTGGACTCCACCCTGGAGGCCCGTAAGTCCTGGTTCTGCGCGGCGGACGCAGTCATCTGCCTCGGCGCGGGCATCACCGCCGCCGACGGGGTGCCCGTGGAGACCGTCGTCGACAACCGCAACCTGGGCCCGGACGACGGGCAGGCCTTCACCCTCGACGACCGCGAACGGCCCCGCTGGGCCCATCTGGAGGGACACGGCGGCTGGGTGCTGCCCGGCGGCGCCGGCCTCCACACCCTGCGCGAGGCCCGCACCGGAGCCTGGTCCGACATCAACACCACCAGCTCCAGTGAGCAGCGGACCCGCCACTGGCAGACCCTCTGGCTCGACCACGGTACCGACCCGGCCGACGCCGACTACCTCTATCTGCTGATGCCCGGCGCCTCCCGGCGCACCGTCGCCGCCCGCGCGGCCGACCGGCACTGGCTGACGGTGCTCGCCAACACCGCCGCCGTGCAGGGCGTCTCCGTGCGCTCGCTCGGCCTGACCGCCGCCAACTTCTGGCAGTCCGGCACGGCCGGACGGCTCTCGTCGAGCGGGCCGGCCAGTGTGCTCGTCCGTGAGGGCCGGGGCACGACGGCGATCCGGATCAGCGGGCCCGACCGCAGCGGCACACCGTTCGAGGTGGTCTGGGACCGGCCGGTGCGCGAGGCCGTCCCGGCGGACCCGGGCATCGAGGTCCGCGCCACCGGCCGGCGGCTCGTGCTCGGCGTGAACCCGGGGACGGCGGGGGCCACCCTGCGGTGTGACGTCCGGTGACCCGTCGGGTGAGTGTGTACGGACTCTGGGAACCATGCGTGGTGCGCGCGTACTCTCGGTAGCTATGGGGGAGTTGAGAGCGGACTGGCGGCTCCGGTTACGCCGCGGCGGGGCCGAAGGACCGGTGTGCGGGGCCGGGGTACTGCTCACCCAGGACCGGATGCTGACCTGCGCGCATGTCGTCGGCGAACCGGACACCCGGATGTGGGTGGAGTTCGCCGAGAACCCAGGGATCCCGCCGGTCGCCGCCCGGGTCGCGCCGGGCGGCTGGCTGCCCGGCCTGGACGGGGCCGACCGTGAGGACATCGCCGTGCTCGCGCTGGACAGCCCCCGCCCGCAGGCGGCGCCCGCGCTGCTGGGCCGGCGGCTGGAGCGCGGCCGGGAGGTCTGGATCGGCGGCTACTCCCAGGCCTTCGACGACGGCATGTGGCTGACCGGCCGGATCAGCGGGCTGCACGGCGCGTGGGTGCAGCTCGACGCGGGGACCACCGCCGAGGTGGTGCGCCCCGGATTCAGCGGTGCCGCCGTGCAGACACGGGGCGAGCGGCGGGGCGCCGAGCGGGTCGTCGGCCTCGTGGTGAGCTGGCGCGGAGATCTGGAGCTGGCGCTGCCCACCGAGAACGATCTGGCGTTCTCGTACATGATCCCGGTCGACCGCATCGCCGAACTCGTGCCGCTGGTCGCGGAACTGAGCGGGCGCGACGGCTGGGACAGCGGGCTGTCCTGGCGCCTGCGCACCTGGTTCGCGGGCGGGGACCAGCCCGCGGTGCGGTTCGGTGTCGTCCGGCACGGCGGCGGCCGCGACCGCACGCTCCAGCACCAGCTCCACCGGGCCCACCTCGTCTACCAGGGCGGCCGTACCCGGCCCGAAGAGCTCGTGGAGACCCTGGTGGCGCAGCTGCGGCCGCCCCGGTACCAGCGGAACACCTACCGCGACTGGCTGCTGGAGGGCGGCACCGCGCCGGACCGCTCCGGCGCCGGCCAGCCGGCCGGATCGGGGCCCGTGCTCGCCGTGATCGGTCTCGACGAGGACCCGGACCCGGCCGCACTCGTGCCGCTGCTGGCGCGGGTGCGCTCGCTCGGCTTCCGGCTGCTGGTCATCTTCCGCGACAGCAGGGGCGCGGGGCTGGCCGAGGTGGTGCGGGACCTGTTCGTGCCGGCCCTGGACGAGCGGGCCGGGGAGCTGGTGCGCCGGGTCGAGCACATCGAGCGGGAGTCGGCCCGGCTGAGCGGCCTCCTCGACTCCGCGTCGGTGGTCCCCCCGCCCTCCGTCGACGGCGCCACCCGCCGCCGTCAGCTGCGCGCGCTGCGGGAACTGCCCGACCCGCAGGAACAACTCGTGGCACTGAGACAGCTGTTACGTGAGTTGCGTGTCGATCTCGAACGGCGGCCCGACACCGGACCCGCGGAGCTGCCGGGGCAGCGCACCGGTCAGGACCCGGCAGGGCGCGCATGAGGATTCCCTGCCCGCACCGCCGCTTCACCGGAGCCCCCTGCGCCGGAGCCGTCCAGCCCACGGGCTACTGCGACACCTGCGGCCGTGACGAGCAGGCCCCCGGACTGCCGTCCCTGCCCACCGCCCCCGAGGAGTACGGCCCCGCCGGACTGCTCGAACTACCACTGCTGGAACCGGGCAGCCCGGCCGACCGGCTCAACGCCGCCGAACAGCCCGTCCGCATCGTGATGACGTGCTCGGCCCGGGCCTGCGGGGTCGCGTTCGTCCCGCCGTACACCGCGGCCCCGCCACCGGACGAGGGCCACTGCCCGCAGTGCGGAGCCCGCTACTCCTACCGTCCCGAGCTGACCAGGGGCGGACCGCCGCTCCAGGACCAGTACCGCATCCGCGGACCCATCGCCCACGGCGGCCAGGGCTGGGTCTATCTGGCGGAGGACACCCACCTGGAGGACTTCGTCGCGGTCAAGGGACTCCTCAACCGCTACGCCGAGCGCGGCGCCGCCCAGGCCGGTGAGGAGCGCCGCAGCCTCGTCGCCATCCGGCACGAACGGATCGTCCAGATCCGTGACTTCGTCAGTACCCGCAACGCGGACGGGACCGTCTCCGGCGGCTACATCGTGATGGAGGACGTCGGCGACCGGACGCTCTCCGCCGTCGTCGAATCGACCCGGCAGGGCGATTTCGTCCTCGACATCGAGCACGTCATCACCTACGGCTGCCAGATCCTGGAAGCCCTCGCCCATCTGCACGGCATGGGCTTCCTGTACGGCGACATGAAGCCGTCCAACGTCATCCACCACCGCGACGGCATCAAGGTCATCGACCTCGGCGGGGTCCGCAAGGCGGGTGCCACCGACCCGGCCCCGGTGATCACGCCCTGGTTCGCCGCCCCCGAGACGGACGGCTCCGCACCGCTGACCGTCGCGCACGACGTGCACACGGTCGGCGTCACGCTGGCCGAACTGGCCGGCTGGGCGGTCGGCGACGACGTGCCCGGACTGGGCATCAGCTCCTTCCGGCTGGTGGTGGAACGCGCCACCGCGCACGACCCGGAGCGCCGGTTCGGCTCCGCCGACGACATGGCCGGGCAACTGCGCGGTGTGCTGCGCGAGATCCGGGCCCTGCGCGGCAAACGCGACCAGCCCGAACCCTCGGAGTACTTCACCCCGTCCACCGAACTGCTGGGCGTCCGGCTGGGCTCGGTGCCCGACTACGCGCACTGGCTGCGCCGCCCGCTGTACGGCAGGGGGGAGACCCCCGCGGCACCATCCCTCGACTCCGGGCTGCCCACCCCGACCGAGATCGCCCGCAGGCTGCCGGTGCCGCGCCCCTATCCCGGCGACCCGCAGGCGGCCAGGTTCGGGGTCAGCAGCTACGACCCCGGACAGCCGCTGGCCCAGCCGGCCCGAGGGGAGCCGTCGGTCGAGATCTGTCTGCACAACGCCCGCCTGCTGCTCGGCCAGGAGGGCGGGACGGCCCTCGCGGCGGCACGCGAACAGGTCGAGGCGGCGGCCGCGATACCGGGCCCGGGGCCGGTCCGCGAGTGGCGGCTCAGCTGGCACCGGGGGCTCCTCGCGCTGCGCAGCGCCGATGTGCTGGACGACCGGGAGACGTCGCTCGAAGCGGCCCTGGAGCAGTTCTCCGCCGTGCACCGGGCGCTGCCCGGCGAGTACGCGGCCAAGCTGGCGCTGGCGTACAGCGCGGAGCAGCTCGACGAGGACCGGCCGGAGGCCGCGGGGTTCGAGGCGTACGAGCTCTTCCGGGCCGTGCACGCCCGCAACCCCTCGCACGTCGGTGCCGCACTGGGGCTGGCCAGGATCGCCCTGGCACGCGGCGACCGGGCCGCGGCCATCGATGTGCTCGATCTGGTGCCCGACGAGTCGCGCGATCACACCGTCGCCCGGATCGCGGCGTTCCGTATCAGAGCGGCCCGGCTCGCGGCGGGGGAGCGGCCGCTCCCCGATGAGACGGAGATCGACGCCTGCCTCGACGCGCTCGCCCCGCGGACCGGCCCGTCCCCGCCCCTGGTGGCGGGCGACGAACCCGCCTGGCTGCTGCGGACCGAGCTCTACGAGTGGAAGCTCGACGCGGTACTGGCGGCAGCCGGCGGCACGCGCCCACGCGGCGGATGGCTGCGGATGGGCCTGCCGCCGCCGGCCGCGCCCGGGGAACGGGCCGCGCGGCTGGAGCTGGAGCAGTGCTACCGCTGGCTGGCCCGGCAGCGGCAGGCGCCGGCCGAGTACGAGCGGCTGATCGACCTCTCCCACGCGGTCCGCCCGCAGACCCGGTTCTGACCGCCGCCCGGTCCGTAACCGCCGACCACTGGAGGCAGTCCCTTGGGCGCAACCGACCCGTCGCCCGGCCCCCGGCTGCCCGTCGGCCTGAATGTCACGGTCGACGTCCGGCGCGACCAGCAGCCGCACCACGACGCCCGGATCGACGCCCATCTGCGGGTCAAGGCGGTCGGCGTGGGCCCGAGCGACGAGGTGCCCGCCGTCGAACTCGCCGTCGTCATCGCGCTGGACGTCGCAGCGGAGCGCCGGGAGGCCGCGGCCGGCGCGCTGGCCGCCGCACTGCGCGCGCTGCCCGACGGTCTGTCCTTCACCGTCCTGGGCGGCGCCGACGGCAGCGGGGCGCCGAGCGCCTGTTATCCGCTGCGCGGCCGGTGGGCGCTGGCCGACACGGCGGAGAAGCGCCGCGCAGCGTTCAGCGCGGGCCGGATCGCCCCGGCCGCTGGTGACGGGCCGCCCACGGGATACCCGGTCTGGCTCGCCGCCGCCGGTGAACTGCTCGCCGAGCGCCCTTTGCCGGTACGGCACCTGCTGCTGATCACCGACGGCAGCGGGCACGACGGTACGGACGCCGCCGATGATCCGGACGACAGCGCACTGCTGGGCGAACTGACCACATGCGCGGGGCGGTTCACGGCCGATGTGCTCGCCGTCGGCCGGGACTGGGACCCCGTCCCGCTGCTCGCCGTCGCCGAGCGGCTGCACGGCACCGCCACCCACGCACCCGACCGGTTCGGCCCAGCGGTCGCCGAGGCCGTGCGGCGGCTCCGCCGGGTCCGCAGCCCCGAACTGCCTGTCTCGGTGACCGCGCGGCCGGCGGTGCGCGAGGTGACACTGGCCGAGACCGCTCCCCGTCAGCAGGCGCTCGAAGCGGTGCACCGGCCGCAGGAGCCGCGCCGGTTCGACTTCCCGACCCATCAGTGGGAGCCGGGCACCCGCGACTACCTCCTCACCCTGCACGTCGACGCGAGCACCGACCCGCTGGGCGTGCTGCTGCAACTGGCCACCGTCTCCGTCGGCGACGCCACCGCGGCCCTCCTGGTCCGCTGGCTGCCACCAGGTTTCGCGGTGGGGGCGGGGGCGACCGGCAGCGGGGGCGGCACCCTTCAGGCGATGAACGTCGCCACCCAGATGCGGACCGCTCTCAACCGCGGATACGCGGCCCTGGACCCGATGAGCCATGACGAGGCCGAGCGGCAGTTCGGCCTCGCCGTGAGGCTGGCCACCGAGATCGGCGCGACCTGGGTCCTGGACAACGTCCGGGAGGTGGCCGAGATCCTCGACGGCTCCCGGGGACTGGTCCGGGTCGGCCAGGACGTGGACCGCGGCACCGTGCGCCGGGGCAGGCTGCACATCGCCTCCGGCCATCTGCTGGAACTGCCCGACCACGCCACCGGGAAGCCGGTGAAGTGCCCGCACTGCCGCCACCTCGCCGGGCCCCGGGCCCAGTACTGCATCGCCTGCGGGAGGAGTCTGTGATGGCCTGGCTGACCCGGTGGATGCGTGCCTTCCGGAGCCGCCGGCTGAGCGGTTCGCGCACCAGGCGGCTGCTCGAACTGCACCTGGCCGCCCTGGTGGTGACCGCCCTCGTGTCGATGACCGTGCTGCTCGTGTCCTACCGCGAGGTGCAGAACTCCGCGGGGGAGATGCGTACCCGCGGCGCACCGGCGGTCCAGGGGGCGGCTGCCACCCAGCTGGCGCTGCTCCGCGCCCACTGGGAGGCACAGGAATCGGTCGACCACCACATCGACGACGTGATCGGCGCCGGTGCCCGGTACGAGAACCAGCTGTCCGCCGCCGAGCAGGGCCTGTCCCGGCTCTCGGACGTACAGATCGACGGCGAACGCGGCCGGGGCGTGCTGACAACGGTCAACGGTCTGCTGACCTCGTACAGCAGCTCGATGACGCCCGGAACGGTCAAATACGTGCAGGACGAATGGATGCAGCGGGAGAAGTTCGGCGAGGCCGAACGAACCCTCAGCCGCGAGGGCACCGGAGTGGTGCCGCGCCTGGACGTCCTGCAGCGGCACCAGATGCAACGGGTCGACCGGGTCAGCTCCATGGGGGCGCTCCAGCGGACCGGCTGGGCCGTCGCAGAGCTGGGCCTGCTCGTCCTGGCCCTGACCGCGATCTCCGCGCTGTGGCTGCTGCGCCGCCGCTGCGGGCGCAGCTACGACCCCTGGCTGCTGCCGGCGCTGCTGTCCGCCGTCTTCCTGGCGGTGGTCCCGCTGTGGGCCACCATCGCCACCCAGGAACGGCTGGACACCGCCCACGAGCGGCTGGTCAGGATCGAGAAACGGGCCCATGACCCCGAGGGCCTGGCCACGTCCCAGAAGTACATCACCGACCGGTCCACGCTCGTGCGCGACGAACTGGCCGCACAGCGCTGGCAGAGCTGGACCTACTACGGGGCGCTGGGCGGCGGCGCGCTGATCCTCCTCCTGCCGGCCGTCGGCATCTGCCGACGGCTCAACGCCGACTACTGGAGGGCCGGATGACCCGGCGAACCCGCGCCCTGCTGCTCGTCCTCACCCTGTTCCTGACCGCGGCGGGCTGCGGGCTCTCGGCCCCCGGCGGCAGCGACGAGGAGCCGAAGGTGACGATCCTCGGCCCGTGGACCGACGACCAGGAACGGCAGTTCAAAGAGGTGCTGGACGGCTTCGGTATCCCGTACACCTACCAGGGGACCGCCGCCACCCGCGAGGTGCTGCTCGCCGAGGTCCAGGCGGGCAACCCGCCCGACATCGCGATCCTGCCGGGGGTCGGCGAACTCGTCGAGTACGCCGCCGAGCGCCGGCTGATGCCGCTGAGCACCCTGTACGACGCCAAGGAGTACGGGAACCCGTGGCGGCCCAGGGCCAAGGGCATCGACGACGATCTGTGGGTACCGCTCAAGGCCGACCTCAAATCGATCGTCTGGTACCGCAAGGACGGCGCGGAGCCCCCCGGCCGGTCTCCGGCGCCGCTGGACGCCTGGTGCATCGGCATGGGCGACGACGGCTCCTCGGGCTGGCCGGGCAGCGACTGGATCGAGGACCTGATCCTGCAGAGCGCCGGCCCGGGCATCTACGAGCGCTGGGCGACCGGCGGCCTGAAGTGGACCGACAAGCGCGTGATGAAGGCCTGGACCGCCTGGGCCGGGCTGCTGGCCGAGGACCGGCACGCGGCCCACAAGGCGCTGCTGGACGATCACCGGGGCCGGGTCGGGGGCCACGGACTGCTCTTCGGCGGCAGCTGCGAGCTGGAGCACCAGGGTTCCTTCGCCCGTGCCTTCTACGGCGACCGCAAGGAGGCGGCCGCGTTCACGGACTCGGCGCGGCTGCTGCCCGGCGGCCCTTACGCCCCGAAGGCCCGTGAGGTGTCAGCCGACTTCGCCGCGCTGTTCGGCGACAGCGGCCCGGCGCGTGACATGATCAGACGGCTCGCCTCCCGGGACGGCCAGGAGGACTGGGGGCGCAAGGGCGGGGTGTTCTCACCGAACGCGGCGGTCCCGGCCAAGACGGGTGCGATCGAGAAGCAGATCAGCGGCCGCCTGGCCGGCCAGGGGCTGCCGCTCTGCCTGGACGCCTCCGACGTGATGCCGGCCGTAGTGCGGGACGCCTTCTACGAGGCGGTACTGCTGACGGCCGCGCACCCGGACGAACCGGTACGCAAGCGGCTTGAGGACATCCAGAAGGTCCAGGACGCCCAGCCCCGCACGCCCCGGCTGACCGGCGTGTGCGGCAGACCACAGTGAGCTCTTGTGGTGTTCCCACAACCAGTGGCGGGTGCGGGCTGGCACTTCGCCTGCATGGGCCATGGCTTCTGTCAGGCTCCACCAGGAAACCGGGCAGGAGACTGTACGGAGTCGACGGCAGGATTTTCTTGCTGGGTTCGTAGGGTCGGTACATGACCGTTGTGGACGAAACCCCGGGCGAGCCGAGCGACACCCGTGGCCGTGTGGCCGAACTGCTGGCGCTGCGCGAGCAGGCCCGGCGCGGACCCAGTGACCGGGCGACCGAGGCGCAGCACGCCAAGGGCAAGCTGACGGCCCGCGAGCGCATCGACCTGCTCGTGGACCCGGGCTCGTTCCGGGAGGTCGAGCAGCTGCGCCGGCACCGCGCGACCGGCTTCGGCCTGGAGGCGAAGAAGCCGTACACCGACGGTGTCATCACCGGCTGGGGCACGGTCGACGGCCGCACCGTCTTCGTCTACGCACACGACTTCCGGATCTTCGGCGGCGCGCTCGGCGAGGCCCACGCCACCAAGATCCACAAGATCATGGACATGGCCATCTCGGCCGGTGCCCCGCTGGTCTCGCTGAACGACGGCGCCGGCGCCCGTATCCAGGAGGGTGTCTCGGCGCTCGCCGGGTACGGCGGGATTTTCCAGCGCAACACCCGGGCCTCCGGTGTCATCCCGCAGATCAGCGTGATGCTCGGACCGTGCGCGGGCGGCGCGGCCTACAGCCCGGCGCTGACGGACTTCGTCTTCATGGTCCGCGAGACCTCACAGATGTTCATCACCGGACCGGACGTCGTGAAGGCGGTCACCGGTGAGGAGATCACCCAGAACGGTCTCGGCGGCGCCGATGTGCACGCCGAGACCTCGGGCGTCGCGCACTTCGCGTACGACGACGAGGAGACCTGCATCGCCGAGGTCCGCTACCTGATCGGGATGCTGCCCTCGAACAACCGCGAGAACCCGCCCACGGTCGCCGGCGACGACCCGGCCGACCGGCGGGGCGACGTCCTGCTGGACCTGGTGCCGGCCGACGGCAACCGCCCGTACGACATGCACAAGGTCATCGAGGAGCTCGTCGACGACGGCGACTACCTGGAGATCCACGAGCGCTGGGCCCGCAACATCGTCTGCGCACTGGCCCGCCTGGACGGCTCTGTCGTCGGCATCGTCGCCAACCAGCCGCAGGCCCTGGCCGGTGTACTGGACATCGAGGCGAGCGAGAAGGCCGCCAGGTTCGTCCAGATGTGTGATGCCTTCAACATCCCCATCGTCACCCTTTTGGACGTACCCGGCTTCCTGCCCGGCGTCGACCAGGAGCACGGTGGAATCATCCGGCACGGGGCGAAGCTGCTCTACGCCTACTGCAACGCCACGGTTCCCAGGATCTCCCTGATCCTGCGCAAGGCCTACGGCGGTGCGTACATCGTCATGGACAGCCAGTCCATCGGCGCCGACCTCACCTACGCCTGGCCCACGAACGAGATCGCGGTGATGGGCGCCGAAGGTGCCGCCAACGTCATCTTCCGCCGGCAGATCGCCGACGCCGAGGACCCGGAGGCCATGCGGACCCGCATGGTCAAGGAGTACAAGGCCGAACTGATGCACCCGTACTACGCCGCCGAGCGCGGCCTGGTCGACGACGTCATCGACCCTGCCGAGACCCGCGAGGTCCTGATCGCCTCGCTGGCGATGCTCCGCTCCAAGCACGCCGACCTGCCGTCCCGCAAGCACGGCAACCCCCCGCAGTAGTCCGTAGTACTGCCGAGAAGACGGAGAGAGTTCATGACCACTGCTGCCGAGTCCGTGCTGCGCGTCGAGAAGGGTCTTGCCGACCCCGAGGAGCTGGCCGCCATAACCGCGGTCCTGCTCGCCCGCGCGGCGGCCCAGCCCGCGGACGCCCCTGCCGCCCCCCGAGGCCGCAACACAGCCGGCTGGCGCCGTCTGGAGCGCACCCCCGGCTTCCGCGCCCCCCACAGCTGGCAGGGCTGACCCCCTTCGAGCCCGTCGCGATGAGGCTCACGCCGGCCACATCGAGCCGGTCCGGCGATTGAGGACAAGGCACGGCCGAAGGCCGGGCGCCCGGACGAAAGGCCCCGCACTCCCAAGGGAGTGCGGGGCCTCACGTACATCCGGGCAGGCGGGCCACAGCCCTACCGCAGGCGGGCCATCAACGCGTGCTCCACCAACGTGATCAGCGCACTCTTCGCATCCGCCCGATGCCGCGCATCCGTAGTCAGAATCGGAGTGTCCGGCCCGATCTGGAGTGCTTCGCGCACTTCGTCGGGGGTGTAGGGCTGGTGTCCGTCGAAGCCGTTGAGGGCGATGACGAACGGGAGCCCGCTGTTCTCGAAGTAGTCGACGGCGGGGAAGCAGTCGGCGAGGCGGCGGGTGTCGACGAGGACCACGGCGCCGATGGCGCCGCGTACGAGGTCGTCCCACATGAACCAGAAGCGGTCCTGGCCGGGTGTACCGAAGAGGTACAGGATCAGGTCCTGGTCCAGGGTGATGCGTCCGAAGTCCATGGCCACCGTCGTGGTGGTCTTGTCCCCGGTGTGTGTGAGGTCGTCGATGCCCGCGGACGCGGACGTCATCACGGCTTCGGTGCGCAGCGGATTGATCTCCGAAACGGCACCGACAAACGTGGTCTTACCCACGCCGAAGCCCCCTGCCACCACGATCTTCGCCGAGGTAGTGGAGCGGGCCGCTCCGCCGCTAGAGCTTGCGAAGTCCACTGAGCACCCTTTCGAGCAGTGTCACATCTGGCTGGCCGCCGGCGGACTCTTCGCCGCCGGGCTGGTGGATAGCGACGAGTCCGGCCTCGGCCAGGTCGGCTACGAGGATCCGGGCAACGCCGAGAGGGATCGAGAGCAGGGCCGAGATCTCGGCCACCGACTTGATCTCGATGCACAGCCGGCAGATCCGCTGGTGCTCGGGCAACTGCCCTTGCAGCCGGGACGGATCAGCCGTAGTACTGACCAACGCCTCAATGGCGAGTTGGTAGCGCGGTCGGGTCCGGCCACCTGTCATGGCGTACGGACGAACCAGCGGATTGTGCGCTGCCGGAGCCGGCTCGGGGGCCCGCCGCGGCTGCACCGGCTGAATGCGGGGCGGCGGCTGCGGGGAGTCGTAGCGGTGCGGGCGCTGCGGCCGCTGGGGCTGCTGCTGCGGCCACTCCGGGCTCTGCGGCTGCTGCGGCCAGTCGTCCCTGCCCTGCGGCTCCTGCTGCGGCCAGTCGTCCTCGCCCTGGGAGCGCCGCGCCTGCCGGAACGGCTGAAAAGACTGCTGCGCGTCCTGTCTGCCGGACGCGGAAGGGTAGTCGAAGCCGTCGCCCCTGTGCTCACCCGGGACGTGCTGACCACCGTTGAACTGGTGTCCGCCTGGGGGTGTACCCACGATTCCTCCTCCGCCTGCCGGTCCCGGTCCCAGTGGGTCCGCGCCACCGCACCTTATGGCGCGGTGACGCGAAACGCACTGTCTGTCTACTAGTTAAGAAGACTTCCCTGAAGTTCGGCGCGGAGGTCCGGAGTAAGGACACTGCCGGCGCGGTCGACCAGAAGCGCCATTTCGTACCCAACCAGACCGATATCGGCGTCCGGGTGTGCAAGAACGGCCAAGGAAGATCCGTCGGAGACGGACATGATGAAGAGGAATCCTCGCTCCATCTCCACAACTGTCTGATTCACGGCGCCGCCCTCGAAGATCCGGGAGGCACCCGCGGTCAGCGAGGTCAGACCGGATGCGACGGCCGCCAGCTGGTCGGCGCGGTCACGCGGAAATCCCTCGGACATCGCCAGCAGGAGTCCGTCGGCGGAGACCACCACCGTGTGCGACACCCCGGGGGTGTTGTCCACGAAGTTGGTGATCAACCAGTTGAGATTCTGCGCCGCCTGGCTCATCGGGCTCACACTAACGCTCCTGGTTGTAGGTATCACTGCTGTCCGAACCCGCGTTACGTCCCCGCAGAACGCCCCGTCGCAGGTTGCTCAACCTGCCACGCACGTCCTCCGGGGCGCGGGAGACCTGGGGGCCGCCCTGCTGCGTCTGCTCGGCCGTGCCCTCGACAAGATTGGCCTTGGGTACGCGCCGGGGAAGACCGGACGGGGTGACCCCGCCCGCCTTCGGGTCCCGCAGCTTCTCGGCCCGCTCCCAGCGCTCGTCGTTCGCCGAGCGCCAGTCGTCGGTGCCGTCCGTGCCGTCGGCTCCCTCGGGGTCCTGCTGCGCGGGCGACGGCTGCTGCGGCGGTTCTTCCTGCTGCTGCGGCTGCTCCTGCGCGGCGGCGGGCCGGTCGTTCCCGCGGCCGGTGGGCTGCCAGTGCTGCTGGCCGCCCCGGCGCGGCAGACCGGCCTCGGTCATCTCGTGGCCGGAGTTCGGGACGGGGCCCGAACGGTCGAAGCCTACGCGCTCCTGCGATTCGGCGGGGGCGCTCGGCACAGATTCCGGTTCGGCCTGGGTCAGGGGTTCGTACGCACCCTGGTATGCCCTCTGATCTGGCCACTCCTCCTGCTGGGGCTGGACGGCGTACTGCCCGTCGTAGGCCTGCGCAGGCGCCTCGGGGGCCGCGTACGCCGCCTCCGGATAGCCGTTCTGCCCGTGGAAGTCGGGCTGCTGGGCATAGCCGGTGTCACCGCGGAACGGGTCGTAGCCGCCCTCGTACGCGCTCTGGTCGTACTGCGGCTCCTGCTGTCCGCCCTGCTGCGCTTCCTGGGCGTACTGGCTCGCCGCGTAGGGATCCTCGGCGTAGGGGTCCTCGGCGTACGTGGCCTGCTGGTACTGCTCCTGCGGCTGCTGAGGCTCCTGCTGGGCGAACGCGGGGCGCTCGTTGCCGGTCTGCGCCTCCAGTGCCGCGCGGCGCTCCTCGCGCATCAGCGAGCGGCCCACCGGGTCGAGCTGCGGGGACTGTGCCGACGGCTCCTCGTAACGCGAGTCGTCGAAGCCGAGCTCCGCCGCCGTGCGCAGCTGGGGCTGTGAGGGCAGTGCGTCGAAGGCCTGCTGCTGCGGAATGATCGAGGAGACGGTGAAGTCGTCCTGCGCGGGGGCGCCTTCGCCGCCGCCACCGTGGGTGATCGCGTCCGGCAGCATGACCAGCGAGGTGGTCCCGGCCTGCTCGCCCGAGGGACGCAGCTGGACCCGGATGCCGTGCCGGTCGGCCAGCCGGCCGACCACGAACAGGCCCATGCGCTGGGAGACGGCGGCGTCCACGGTCGGCGGGTTGGCCAGTTTGTGGTTGATGTCGGCGAAGTCCTCGGCGGTGAGGCCGATGCCCTTGTCGTGGATCTCGATCATCACGCGGCTGTCGGGCAGCCGGGTGGCGGTGACGCGCACCTTGGTCTGCGGGGAGGAGAACGTCGTGGCGTTCTCCAGCAGCTCGGCGAGGAGGTGCACGAGGTCGGTGACGGACTGGCCGTGGATCTCGGTCTCCGGCACTCCGGAGAGCTCGATGCGCTCGTAGGACTCCACCTCGGACGAAGCGGCCCGCAGGACGTCCACCAGCGGCACCGGCTGGTTCCAGCGGCGGCCCGGCTCCTCGCCGGCGAGCACCAGGAGGTTCTCGCCGTTGCGGCGCATACGGGTCGCCAGGTGGTCCAGCCGGAAGAGGCTCTCCAGCTGGTCCGGGTCGGCCTCGTTGTTCTCCAGGTCGGTGATGAGGGTGAGCTGGCCCTCGATGAGCGACTGGTTGCGGCGCGACAGGTTGGTGAAGATCGCGTTGACGTTGCCCCGCAGCATGGCCTGCTCGGCCGCCAGCCGCACCGCCTCGCGGTGCACCTGGTCGAAGGCGCGGGCGACCTCGCCGATCTCGTCCTGGCTGTTGATCGGGATCGGCTGGACGCGGGTGTCCACCCGGCCCGGGTCGGTCCGGGACAGCTGGTCGACCAGCGAGGGCAGCCGCTGCTCGGCGATGCCGAAGGCGGCGTTGCGCAGCCGGCGCATCGAGCGGCTCATCTGGCGGGCCATGAGGCCGGCCAGGACGAAGGCGGCCAGCAGGGCGACGACCACGATCGCGGCGTTGACGATGGCGTCGGTCCTGGCACTGGACGAGATGTCCGCGGCCTCGGTCACCGCCTTGTCGACGAGTTCGTCCTCGACCGTGGTGTAGCCGTCGAACTTCGCCGTGGCCGCGGCCGTCCAGCTCTCGGCGGTGATCCCCTTCGCCTTGAGCTGGGCGGGGGTCCTGCCGAGACCGAGCTGCTGGGCCATGCCGTCGAAGACCGAGCCGTCGACGGTGGGCGGCGTCACGAAGGGCACACCCGCCGCGTCGGCCTGCTTCTTGGCGGTCTTGATCTTGGCGGCGCCTTCGGCGGCCTTGGCCGCCATGACCTGCTTCAGCCGGGCCGAGTCCGCCTCCGTACCGCCGGAGACGAATTCACCGAGGGCGATCTGCTCCAGGTAGTTGTACGAGCCGAAGGCCTTCACCTGGTCGTTGAACTTGCCGCTCTCCTGGCTGGGCCGCACCAGAAGGTGCACGCCGATGGAGCGCTGAAGCGATTCTGCAGCCTTGGCCAGCTCGATTGCGTAGACGGTACGGCCGTAGCTGGTGATGTTGCCGGTCCCGAGGCCGAGCTCGTTGCAGAACTCCATGAGGGAGTGCTGGACCTGGACGTAGCCCTCTTCGGTCTTCACCGGGTCCATGGCCTCGGCGTAGGCGGCCTTGCGCAGGTCGGGAAGCTTGGGCTCCTCCAGCCTGAACAGCTTGAGACGCCGCTCCAGGCCCTGCTTGGCGGGCATGCCCTTCACAGCCGTGTCGAACTTGTCCGCGGCCGCGTCCGTGGTGGCCCGGACCTGGCTGACGACCGACGCGTCGCGCTTGTTGGACAGCAGGGGCTGGGCGGAGAGGTCGCGCTCGTTGAGCAGCGCCTGCCCGTACTCCGAGGCCGCGCGCACGATCAGCGCGGTCTTCTCGGCGTCCTGGGCCTCCTGCCAGGTGTCGAGTGATCCCTTCACCTGGAAGCCGCCCATGACCAGGCCGACCAGTACCGGGATCAGGAGGATCGCGTTCAGCCGGGTGGGCACCCGCCAGTTGCGCGGGGACATCCGGCTGGTGCTGCCACCGGCCGGCGTCGTCCCTTCGGACACGTCGGCGGACGACGCCGCGGCGCGCGGCGGGGTGAAGTTGCCCCGCTCCGGCAGCGCCGTGGTGCCCTCGTTGTTACGCCTCACTCGACCAACAACCTCTCGGCGTCGGCACCTACGCTGTGCCGTGTTTGTTCAGGGCCGTACTACTCGGGAGTTCGTCGAATTGCAGCACGGGAAACGGTCGCGTTCCAAACAGTCGGAATGGGCCATTCCGAGTGGCGCAGGCCTCAGATAAAACGGGCATAAAGAACGAGCCCCGCCAAAAGGCGAGGCTCATGTGAGCACAGTGGTACCGCGCGTGCGCATCGGGTGTTGACCCTCAGGTAATTCTCTTTCGAAACGTTATGAACACGGGGGCGGATCGTGTCAAAGGACACAGTCCACCCCCGTGTGACTACTTTAACTGCCGTACGGCAATACCGACTTGTGCCTACTTGAGCCGTGCCATCAACGCGTGCTCCACCAGCGTGATCAGGCCGCTCTTGGCGTCACCGCGGTGCCGGGCGTCGGTGGTGATGATGGGCGTGTCCGGCCCGATCTGGAGTGCTTCGCGCACTTCGTCGGGGGTGTAGGGCTGGTGTCCGTCGAAGCCGTTGAGGGCGATGACGAACGGGAGCCC
>NZ_JBHVWF010000154.1:0-17508 GCF_042882365.1 Streptomyces sp. NPDC058221
CTGGTCCGGGCCGCGGGGGGGGGTTCTCCGCGTCGGCCCGGCCTTCTCGTTGGGGCGCCCGCACGTGCGGGCGCCATGCCGGCGGAACAGCCGATCGCACATCGTGGAGGACAGGGCCTTTATGCACACCCAGATACCTGTGACCCGTGGCTGGCGGTCCGTGAGGGTCGCCTCCGTTGCCGGCCTCGCACTCCTGGCCGGGCTGTTGTCCGGCAGCGGATCGTCCGCGGAGGAGGGCGTGGATCCGGTCAGCCTCGTGTCCGCGTGCGAACTGAAGGACGGCGCCATCGCGGCCACGGTCGACATATCGGTGGAGGTGCCGTCGACGGGCGAGGTCGGCCGCCCTGTGCAGCCGGGGCCCGCCACGGTCACCGTCATACTCTCGCGGGCCGATCTGGACGGCCTGCTCCCGGCCGGCACCGATGTGGTGGTGAGCCGGGCGGCTCTCAAGGTGAAGATCGCACAGGACGGGGATTCGGCTGACGCTCTGTGGGAACTCGGCGCACCGGGCACGCCCCTTCCCGCCGACGGTGAGGTGCGGTTCGTCCACTCCGGCGAGGTCCCGTACGTGACGTTCCGGGCCCCGGGCGATGTCGATTTCTCCGCCGGCGAGCTGACCCTGGAACTGCGTTCCGCGGCAGCGACGGCGGAGGAGAGCGTCCCGGCCCTGGCCACGCTGACGTGCCGCCCGGAGGAAGGCGGGAACGGGCACCTCGCGACCACACGGGTCACGCCCGTTTCCGGCACCGAGGAGCCCGGAACGCCCGAGGCATCCGCTACGCCGGAAGGGGGTTCGGGCCGAGCGGCCGGCGACGGCATTACGGTGGAAGTGCCGGCCGACAAGGCGGAGGGCACCGATCCGTGCCCCGTCGAACCACCCGTGGGCGAGATGGACGCGAGCGACGCGGCGCAACCGCCGCCGGGCGATCCTCCGCGCGTGAGCCCCATGCTCCCCGGAAACTTCGGTTGTGCCTATGCCGTGGGGCTGGCCAACGTCCACAAGTTGAACGGGGCCATGATCATCAATGATCCCAGCCGCAAGCCCGCTCTCCTGAGCGTCCTGGCAGTGAAGCAGACGACAACCCGGCTCAGAACGGCGCCGGGTGGCGCCTATCTCCGCATTGACTCGCTCGGGAGTCTGACCCTTCCGGATGCCGAATCCACGTTTCTGACTTTTGGATTCCAACCGGTGTCGGCGAAGGTCTCGTTCGAGAACGGGCCGATCACCGTGTCGACAGGCAATATCGGATCCCCGCCCGACAGGATCGCTTTCTCCACGGTGTCCTTCAGGCAGGTGCTGCGGATCCACGATGTCAAGGTGAACGGCGTTCCGCTGGATGTGGGAAGCAGTTGCAGGACGTCGAAGCCGTTCAAAGTCGTGCTGAACGGGGGCGCGCGCTACACCCATGTGTTCGCCGGTGGCGAGCTGGACGGGGAGGTCGACATCCCGCCCTTCGCCGGCTGCGGGTCGGATGGCGAGGACTTGGATCCGCTGTTCACCGCGTCTCTCTCCGGCCCCGGAAACCGGATCTTCATGAATCAGGGGACGACCTGTGTTCCCAGCGAACCCTCGACGCCCTGCCCGCCCACCATGCCGACACTGCCCGGGACGAAGACGCCCTGACCGCGTCCTCCGCGCACGCCGAAGGGGCCACCTCCGCACGGAGAGTGGCCCCACCGGGGTGCGCGGGTGACTACTGGGCTGACGAGTGCCAGTACTGCGACAGCAGCTTGCCCGCGTCCGGGGCGACAAGGCCGGGGTTGTTGATCGTCGCCACGTAGGTCTGGGCGTCGTTCAGGGTGACGTTGTTGTTGCCCGAGGCCGACGGCAGCCCGGTCTTGAGGTTGACGGCCCAGTTGAGCGCACCCAGCAGACCGCAGCCGCTGGTGCCCGGGACCGCGTACGTCGTGTCGGTCTGGGCGGCGCCCAGGAGGTTGATCCGGCCCATGGGCCCGGCCGCGTCCGTGGTGCCGTCGCCGGCGAACTTCGTGGTGCCGACGGCCGGCCGGGTCAGGTTCTGCGGCTTGAGCAGGATCGGGTCGGAGGACGAGCCGATGTAGCACTTGTCGCCGAGGAGCGTGTTCTCCAGGTGGATCCGGACCGGCAGGGTGACGATCGGCTGCCCGGTGGTCGTGCCCGCAAGGAGCTTGAAGTCGGTCGGGTTGTTGACCGATTCGATGGTCGCCGTCACCCGGTTGAGGCTGACGTCGGTGAGTGTGTTGCAGATGCCGGTGATCACGGGAACGTCGCTCGGGCACATCAGGCCGAGCAGCCCGCCCGGCACCTTCGCGGAGTCCGCGACGAGCGCGCCGCCCGCAGGGGAGACCACGGTCGTCCCGCCGTTCGGATGGGTGATCACGCCGATCTGCAGGTCGCTGGCGCCCACCGGCACCACGGTGTTCCCCAGCTTGATGGAGCCGCTCGCGGAGTGCGAGGCGACGCAGGTGGCGGTGTCGGTCGCCCCGTCCGCCGCCAGCATCGCGGGGGCGTCCACCGGACAGCGGTCGAAGGGCGCCCAGTTGCCGTTCAGTGCCGTGGCGGCGGTGGCGGAACTCACCGACGCGACGGCGGCAAGTGCGGTGATGGAGGCCAGTAGCCCCACACGTGCCCGGTTCGAGCCAGTTCTCATGTCGTCCCCTTTGAGGAATGGAGGCGGCCGCGTCGACGCGGCCCGGTGAACCCGGAGTTGCTCGATCTGCCTGCATCGGTCCCGAAGCCGGCCCGATGTGGTGACGGCATGGGGATGCGCGGCGAAATTGCGTGAGGATTACGGGTGCAGGGGCTCGCGGCCGACGTTACCGGCGCAGAATCCCCTTCATCGAGCCGTGACGTTACTGGCGGGAAACCCTGCGGCACAATCCCACCGTTTGAGAAACTGTTCGCGAACGGGGCATCTCGTTCACGGGTGAGTACGCGCCACGGCCTTCTTGTCACAACGTGCGCACGTCGCCGCGGGCATCTGTGGGACGGTGTTGCGCGACGTATTCGGAATGCGTGCTCTCATTTGTGCATTCGGCCCGGTCCGGAGGCGTGTGGTGTGCTGCCCGTGATCTATCGCCCTCGTTGCGTGTGTCGCGAAAGTTATCACTCGGCGACAGTTTTTCGGGCCTTGTTACTCAGCCGGTGCGCAGAAGGGCACGGCTTTGTGCTCTCGCGCGAAAACTTGAAGTCCTGCTATTGCGAGCCAGGTTACTCGGCCGTAACGTCGCCCCAGTCAGCAACTCATCCGGCACGTCCGGAGATTGCTCACCCGTCAGGAGGGGAGTCCAAGCGCACCCCCAGCGCCCGGGTTCCCTGTCCGGGAGCCCCCACCCTCGAATCTTCACACGGTCGGAGCTCTCACTCCGGGGCTCCACGTCCCAGACCCCCATGGGGCGCGGAGTCCCGGCCTGCACCGTCCGCTGTGGGTGCGCAGTTGTTTACAAAGTTCGAGCCATGTTTTGTCACCGGATGACAAGCGAGTCGGATCTTCACGAATTGGCTGTTCAAGGGCTTGTCCCGACGGTGTCGGTGAACTTAACGTGCGCCCCTCGGCGCACTTCTGTCACTTCGTGAGCGCATGCAGGAGGTGGGATGGGAATCGAAGTAGTGGTCGAAGGCCTCACCAAGTCTTTCGGCAAGCAGAACATCTGGCAGGACGTGTCGCTCACGCTTCCCGCAGGCGAGGTCAGTGTCATGCTCGGCCCGTCGGGGACGGGAAAGACCGTCTTCCTCAAATCCATCATCGGCCTGCTCAAACCCGAACAGGGTCGCGTTCTCGTCGACGGTGTCGACATGGTGAATGGTTCCGAGCGGGACATCATGGAGGCCCGCAAGCTTTTCGGCCTCATGTTCCAGGACGGTGCGCTCTTCGGGTCGATGTCGCTTTTCGACAACATCGCGTTCCCGCTGCGGGAGCACACCCGCAAGAAGGAATCCGAGATCCGCCGCATCGTGATGGAGCGGATCGACGTGGTGGGCCTGCTCGGCGCCGAGGACAAGCTGCCCGGTGAGATCTCCGGCGGTATGCGCAAGCGGGCCGGCCTGGCCCGGGCGCTCGTCCTGAACCCGCAGATCATTCTCTGCGACGAGCCCGACTCCGGCCTCGACCCGGTCCGCACGGCGTTCATCTCGCAGCTGCTCGTCGACCTGAACGCCCAGATCGACGCGACGATGCTCATCGTCACCCACAACCTGGACATCGCCTCCACCGTCCCGGACAACATGGGCATGCTGTTCTGCCGCAACCTCGTCACCTTCGGGCCGCGCGAGGTGCTGCTGACCAGCGATCTGCCCGTGGTCTCCCAGTTCCTCGCCGGGCGCTGCGAAGGCCCCATCGGCATGTCCGAGGAGAAGGACGCAGCTACCCTCGCCGCCGAGGAGCTCAACGGCTACGGGCAGGGCATCAGTTCGGCCAACGCCCCGCGCACCGTCGTCCCGCAGCTGGAGCCCTCGCCCGGACTGCCGGTGCGCCAGGGCGCCCTGCGCCGCCGCGAGCGGGTCCTGCCGATGCTGGGTCAGCTGCCGGAGGCCGCCCGTACCGCCATCCTCAACAGCTACAGCCCGGCCGCCGCGGGCGGTGGGCGCCCATGACGGCCCCCATGCCGGTGATACCCCCCGGGCCGCCGGGAGACCGGCCCCCGACTCCGGCCCCGGCTCCGAAGAAGGCGCCCGAGGCCCCGCGCCCCAGCAAGGCCCTCGCCCCGCTGCGCGAGACCGGCCGGCTGTTCGCGCTTGCCGGAACGGTGTGCCGGGAGACCTTCCGACGGCCCTTCCAGGTGCGGGAGTTCATCGAGCAGTTCTGGTTCGTCGCGAGCGTCACCATCCTGCCCGCCGCCCTCGTCTCCATCCCGTTCGGCGCGGTCATCGCCCTCCAGGTCGGCTCGCTCACCCAGCAGCTCGGCGCCCAGTCCTTCACCGGCGGCGCCAGCGTCCTCGCCGTCATCCAGCAGGCCAGCCCGATCATCGTGGCGCTGCTGGTCTCCGGGGCCGCGGGCTCGGCCATCTGCGCCGACCTCGGCTCGCGCAAGATCCGCGAGGAGCTCGACGCGATGGAGGTCATGGGCGTCTCGCCCGTGCAGCGCCTCGTCGTCCCGCGCGTGCTCGCCACCATGCTGGTCGCCGTCCTGCTCAACGGCCTCGTCTCCGTCGTCGGCACGCTCGGCGGCTACTTCTTCAACGTGATCATGCAGGACGGCACCCCGGGCGCCTATCTCTCCAGCTTCTCCGCCCTGGCCCAGCTGCCCGACCTGTACGTCAGCGAGATCAAGGCCCTGATCTTCGGCTTCATCGCCGGCATCGTCGCGGCCTACCGCGGTCTGAACCCGCGCGGCGGACCGAAGGGCGTGGGTGACGCGGTCAACCAGTCCGTCGTCATCACCTTCATGCTGCTGTTCTTCGTGAACATGGTCCTCACGGCGATCTACCTCCAGATCGTCCCCGCGAAGGGGAGCTGACCGATGTCGATGCTCAGCTGGCTCGACCGATCGGGCGATCAACTCACCTTCTACGTAAGGGCCCTGGTCTGGATTCCCCGGACGCTGCGCCGCTACCTCAAGGAGGTGCAGCGGCTGCTCGCCGAGGTTGCCTTCGGCAGCGGCGGACTCGGTGTCGTCGGCGGCACCATCGGCGTCATGATCGCGATGACCCTGGCCACCGGCACCGTCGTCGGTCTTCAGGGGTACGCCGCCCTCAACCAGATCGGCACCGCCGCGTTCACCGGCTTCATCTCCGCGTACTTCAACACCCGTGAGATCGCCCCGCTCGTCGCCGGCCTCGCGCTCTCCGCGACCGTCGGCGCCGGCTTCACCGCGCAGCTCGGCGCCATGCGGATCAACGAGGAGATCGACGGACTGGAGTCGATGGGCGTGCGCTCCATGCCCTACCTCGTCACCACCCGCATCATCGCCGGGGTCGTCGCCATCATCCCGCTGTACGCGATCGGGCTGCTCTCCTCGTACGTCGCGTCCCGCTACGTCACCGTCCTGTTCAACGGGCAGTCAGCGGGCACGTACGACCACTACTTCAATCTGTTCCTCTCCCCGCAGGACGTCCTGCTCTCGGTGCTCAAGGTGCTGATCTTCAGCGTGATGGTGATCCTCGCGCACTGCTACTACGGCTACCACGCCACCGGCGGCCCCGCCGGGGTGGGCGTGGCCGTCGGCCGCTCGGTGCGCAACGCGATCGTGCTGATCAGCGTCACCGACTTCTTCCTCTCGCTCGCCATCTGGGGCGCCACGACGACCGTGAAGGTGGCCGGCTGATGACATCCCGGGCCACAAGGAGCGGCAAGGGTGCGCGCACCGCCGGCCGCAGAACCGCAGGCGTCGCCTTCTTCCTCGTCCCCGCCGTCCTCATCTGGGTGTCGGTCTCCGTGTACGAGAAGGACTTCACGGACGACGCGACCGTCACCGTACGCACGTCGAGCGTGGGCAACGAGATGCACGACAACGCCGACGTGAAGCTGCGCGGAGTCGTCATCGGCCAGGTCCGCGACATCGCGGCCGACGGCGAGGGCGCCCGCCTCACCCTGGCGATCGATCCGGACAAGCTCGACCGAGTCCCCTCCGACGTCACCGCCCAGATGCTGCCCACCACGCTGTTCGGGGAACGGTTCGTGGCCCTCGTGCCGCCCCCCGTACCGTCCCCGCGGACGCTTCAGGCGGGGGCCGTCATCCCGCAGGACCGCTCCAGCAACGCCCTTGAACTCGAAGAGGTCCTCGACAACGTCCTGCCACTGCTGACCGCCGTGAAGCCGGAGAAGCTCTCCGCCACCCTGAACGCGGTCTCCCAGGCACTCCAGGGCCGCGGCGAGAAGCTCGGCGACACCCTCGTCACGCTCGACGCCCACCTCCAGAAGTTCAACCCGCAACTCCCCACGCTCAACGCGGACATCAAGGAACTCGTCAAGGTGAGCCGGGTGTACGGCGACGCCGCCCCCGACGTCCTGGACGCGCTCACCGACTTCACCACCACCAGCGGCACCGTCGCCGAACAGCAGGCCGAACTCGCCGACCTGTACGGCTCCACCACCGCGTCCGCCCGGGACCTCACCGCCTTCCTGGAGAAGAACAAGGACAACCTCATCCGGCTCGCGACCTCCGGCAGGCCGACGCTGGAGACCCTCGCCAAGTACTCATCGGAGTTCCCCTGCACGCTGCGCACCATCGCCGGGTTCGTACCGGCCATGGACAAGGCGCTCGGCAAGGGCACCGACGAACCCGGGCTCCACGTCACGCTCAAGACCGTGCCCTCCAAGGGGAAGTACGTGGCCGGCAAGGACACCCCGGTCTACAACGCGACCGGCGGACCGCACTGCTACTCCGTCCCCTACGTCGGCCAGACGGTCCCGACCGCGGACGTCAGGACCATCGAGAACAACGGGATCACTGCGGACACGGAGACGGCCGCCCCCGAAGAGGTCCCGGCCGCCGATGCCTCGCTCGGCCTTCCCAACTCACCGCAGGAGAGCCGGCTCGTCAACGAGCTGGTCGCTCCCTCACTGAAGGTCCAGCCGCAGGCCCTGCCCGAGTGGAGCAGCGTGCTCATCGGTCCGGCCTTCCGCGGTGTGGAGGTGAAGCTCAAGTGAAGCGCCGCTCCCTCGCGGGACCGCTCGCGAAATCGATCGTCTTCATTCTGGTGACGGTCCTCGCCACCACGGTGCTGGGTCTCTCCATCGCCAACACCGGGGTCGGCGACACCCGTTCGTACCGGGCCAGGTTCACCGACGCGACCGGCCTCATCGTCGGCGACAGCGTCCGGATCGCCGGTGTCAAGGTCGGACAGGTCGACTCCGTCAAGGTCGCCGACCGGCGGCTCGCCGAGGTCGGCTTCAGCGTCCAGAAGGGCCGCAAGCTGCCGGCGTCGGTGACCGCGTCGATCAAGTACCTCAACATGGTCGGCCAGCGCTACATCGACCTCGACCAGGGCGCCGGACCCGTCGGCGAGAGCTTCGCCGCGGGTGCCACCATCCCGCTGTCCCGGACCACCCCGGCCCTCGATCTCACCCAGCTCTTCAACGGCTTCCAGCCGCTCTTCGAGGGACTCTCCCCACCGGACGTCAACCAGCTGGCCGGCTCCATCGTCCAGGTGCTCCAGGGCGAGGGCGGCACCGTCGACAGCATCCTCCAGCACGTCGGCTCGCTGACCGGCACGGTCGCCGCGAAGGACAAGGTGATCGGCGAGGTGATCAAGAACCTCAACGCGGTCCTGAAGACCGTCAACGACCGGGAGGCCGGCTTCAACGACCTCGTCGACACGCTCCAGGAACTGGTCACCGGATTCGCGGGCGACCGCAAACCGCTCGGCCAGGCCGTCACCGCGATGGGCGCGCTCACCACGGTCACGGCGGACCTCTTCCAGGACGGCCGCAAACCCCTGAAGGAGGACATCAAGCAGCTGGGCCGGCTCTCCGACCGGCTCGCCGACAACTCGCCGAAGATCGAGAACTTCCTCCAGAAGACCCCGGCCAAGATGGAGGCGATCAGCCGCCTCGCCTCGTACGGCTCATGGCTCAACCTCTACCTCTGCGAGGCCAAGGTCAGCGGCGTGACGACCAGTGACGGCAGCACCCCGCCGACCGGCATCGAGATCACCCAGCCGAGGTGCCTGTCATGAGAATCAAGCCCGTACGCGACCGCAACCCCGTCACCGTCAGCATCGTCGGACTCCTCGTCCTCGCCCTCATCGGCTACGGCGCCTACCGCGCCGACTCGCTGCCCTTCATCGGCGGCGGCACCACCTACAGCGCTGACTTCACCGAGTCCGCGGGGCTCGACGAGGGCGATGAGGTGCGGATCGCCGGAGTGAAGGTCGGCAAGGTCACCGGGGTCTCCCTCGACGGCGCCAAGGTGAAGGTGACCTTCAAGGTCAAGGACGCCTGGATCGGCAACGCGAGCACCGTCGGCATCGCGATCAAGACACTCCTCGGCGACAAGTACCTCGCCGTGGACCCGCTCGGCGAGGCCCGGCAGAAGCCCGACGAGCGCATCACGGCGAGCCGCACCACCTCGCCGTACGACGTCACACAGGCCTTCAACGGCCTCGGCGAGACCATCGGGGAGATCGACACCGAGCAGCTCGCCAAGAGCTTCGAGACGATCTCCGCCACCTTCAAGGACTCCCCGCCCGACGTGAAGAGCGCCGCGCAGGGGCTGTCCGCCCTCTCCAAGACGGTCTCCGAGCGCGACGCACAGCTCGCGACGCTCCTCAAGGGCAGCAAGCGGCTCACCAAGACCCTCGCCACCAAGAAGAGCAGCTTCGAGACCCTCCTCGAAGACGGCAACCTGCTCCTCGGCGAGATCCAGGCCCGCCGCGACTCCATCCACCTGCTGCTCACCGGCACCCGGGACCTGGGCACCCAGCTCACCGGGCTCGTCGCCGACAACAACAAGCAGCTGGGGCCCACGCTGAAGGCCCTGGGCCGGGTCACCGCCGTCCTGAACAAGAACCGCAAGAGCCTCGACAAGGTCCTCTCGATCGCCGGCTCCTACAACCGGCTGGTCGGCAACACCCTGGGCAACGGCCGCTGGTTCGACAACTACGTCTGCGGTGTCGTCCCGAAGAACTACCTGCCCGCCAACACGCCACCGGCGACCGGCTGCATGCCTCCCAAGCAGGAAGGCGGGAGCTGAGATGAGACTCACCCGCGTCATCGGCATCGGGGCCGGCCTCGTGGTCGTGGCCGTCGCCGCCACCTCCGGGGTGATGGCCATGGAGGAGGAGGGCACGACGACCGTCACCGCCTACTTCGACCAGGCGACCGGCGTCTACGCCGGATCCGACCTGCGGATCCTCGGAGTCCAGGTCGGCACCGTCGAGTCCGTCGAACCCCGCGGCAAGGACGTCAGGGTCGTCCTGCGGGTCGACAAGGGCGTCCAGGTCCCCAAGGACGTGCACGCCGTCGTCGTGGCCCCCAGCCTCGTCGCCGACCGGTACGTCCAGCTCGCCCCCGTCTACACCGGGGGAGCGGTCATCGAGGACGGCGCCGAACTGCCCGCTTCGAAGAACGCGACACCGGTGGAGGTGGACCAGCTGTACGCGTCCATCACCGAACTCTCCACCGCGCTCGGCCCGGACGGGGCGAACGCACAGGGAGCCTTCGCCGGCCTCCTGGACACCGGGGCGAAGAACCTCAAGGGCAACGGCAAGGACATCGGCGACTCCATCGAGCAGTTCGGCAAGGCGACGAAGACCCTCGACAAGAGCAGCGGGAACCTCTTCGACACGCTGGCCTACCTCCAGACCTTCACCACCATGCTGAAGGACAACGACGGCAACGTGCGCACGGCCGAGAACCAGCTGAACTCCGTCACCGGCTTCCTGGCGGACGACAAGAAGAACCTGGGGGCCGCGCTCAAGGAACTCGGCACCGCCCTCGCCCAGGTCAAGACGTTCATCAAGGACAACCGGGGCGCGCTCAAGGAGAACGTGGACGCGCTGGTGCCGATCACCCAGACCCTCGTCGACCAGCGCGCCTCGCTGGCCGAGTCGCTCGACACCCTGCCGCTGTCCGCGGGCAACGTCCTGAACGCGTACGACCCCGCCCACCGCACGCTCAACGGCCGGACCGACCTCAACGAGCTCAGCATGGGCGGCCCCCTCATCGATCCGTCCCTCACCGGGCTCACCCCGGTGGACGCAGAACAGCAGGCGGCGCTGCCCGCCCTGCCGCTGCCGGCCGTGGGCGCCGTCTACGGCACGCCGAAGGACGGCGCGGCGAAGAGCAGCAACGACGAGAAGGGGGCGAAGCGATGAGCCGGACCCTGCGCAGACCCGGAGCCCTCGCGACGACGGGCGCCTCCACCCTGATCGCGTTGGGCCTCTGCTGCGCCCTCTTCGTCACCGGCTGCCAGGCCCCGCACTTCTCCGGGATCGAGGACGTGCCGCTGCCCGGCGGTGCGGACCTCGGCGACCATCCGTACGAGATCACGGCGGACTTCGGGGACGTGCTCAGTCTCGCCCCGCAGTCCTCGGTGAAGGTCAACGACGTCGCCGTCGGCCGCGTCACCAAGATCTCCCTCGCGCCCGACACCTGGCAGGCCAGGGTCACCATGAAGGTCAACGGGAAGATCAAGCTGCCGGCCAACGCGTACGCGCACCTGGAACAGTCGAGCCTGCTGGGCGAGAAGTTCATCCAGCTCTCGCCCCCCGCGACCGGCACCGCCCGCGGCACCCTCGCCTCCGGCGACCGCATCCCGCTCACCCGGACCAACCGGAACCCCGAGGTCGAAGAGGTGTTCGGCGCCCTGTCGATGCTCCTCAACGGCGGCGGCGTCCAGCAGCTGAAGACCATCACCACCGAACTCAACAAGGCACTGTCCGGACAGGAACCCCAGGTCCGGTCGATGCTCAAGCGCGTCAACACCCTCGTCACCAACCTCGACGACCATCGCGGCGACATCACATCGGCGCTCGACGGCGTCAACCGGCTCGCCGCCACCCTCGCCACCCGCAAACAGGACGTCGGCAAGGTCCTCACCGGGCTCAGTCCCGGCATGAAGGTCCTGGAGAAGCAGCGCGGCTCGCTCCTGACCATGCTGCGCTCCCTGGACACCCTCTCCGACGTCGCCGTCACCACCATCAACAAGAGCAAGGCGGACACGATCGCCGACCTCAAGGCCATCGCCCCCACCCTCCGGGCCCTGGCCGACTCCGGCAATGACCTGCCCGACTCCCTCCAGGTGCTGCTCACCTACCCGTTCACGGACGAGGTGCTGCGCGGCGTGAAGGGCGACTACCTCAACGTGTACCTGGACCTGACCGCCGCACCCGGCACCCAGCTCATCCCCGCCTACGAACCGGAGCCGGACCCCCCGGCCGCCGGGGCGAAAACGGCCGCCGGCGCCGGACTCCCGCTGCCGCTCCCCGCGACCGCCACGCCCACGACCGCCAAGCCCGGGACGGGCCCGGCCACGGAGGGGAGCAACCGATGATCACCCTCGCCATCCGGCTGAAGAACATCGCGTTCCTGATCATCGCGGTGCTGGTGCTCGGCTATCTGGGTGTGCGGTACGCCGATCTGGGCCACTACGTCGGCATGCGCGACTACTACACCGTGAAGATGCAACTCCCGCGCACGGGAGGCCTGTTCACTCACTCCAACGTCACCTACCGCGGCGTCTCCGTCGGCCGGGTCGGCCCGATCGAGCTCACCGAGGACGGTGTGGAGGCCGAGCTGCGCATCGACAAGTCCGCACCGCCCATCCCCGAGAACCTCAAGGCGGTCGTCGCCAACCTCTCCGCGGTCGGCGAGCAGTACGTCGACCTGCGGCCGGCCCGTACCGACGGCCCCGTCCTCGCCAACGGCTCGGTCATCGACCAGGCCGAGACCACCGTCCCGGCACCCGTGACGAACGTCCTCACCAGCGTCAACGACCTCACCTCGTCCGTCGACCTGGAGTCGCTGCGCACGGTGGTCGACGAGTTCGGCACCGCGTTCTCCGGCCGCGGCGACGACCTCCAGGTCCTGCTGGACACCGGCAGCGACTTCGTCCAGGCCGCCGACGACGCGCTGCCCGTCAACACCCGGCTCATACAGGACGGCGAGACGGTGCTGCGGACCCAGGCGGAACAGGGCGAGGCCCTCAAGGGCTTCGCCTCGGGCGCGAAGGAACTGGCGGCCCAGCTCAAGGGCTCGGACACCGACCTGCGCAAGCTGATCGCCGCCGCACCCGACGCGACCGGCCAGATCAGCGGGCTGCTCCGCGACCTCGACCCGAGCTTCGGGGTCGTCGTCGCCAACCTCCTCACCACGTCGGACGTCGCCGTGACCCGGCAGCGCGGACTGGAGGAACTCCTCGTGAAACTCCCGGCCGTCGCGGCGGCGGGGGCCAGCGCGGTGGACGAGGACGGTGCCAGGTTCGGCATGTCGATCACCTTCTTCGAGCCGCTGCCCTGCACCTCCGGCTACGGCGGTACGACGTACCGCAACGGACTCGACCTCGCACCGGCACCGGCCGTCAACACCAAGGCCCGCTGCACCTCGTCACCCGGCACCGGCGTCAACGTCCGCGGCAGCGCGAACGCCCCGAAGGGCGGGCCGCTGCCCGCACCGGCCAAGCCCGGCACGCTGCTCCTCGACGACACCCAGGAGGACCGGCTCCCCGGGGTGCTCGGCACCCCGACGCAACCCGCGCCCACCGCCGACGGCATGGCCGGACTGCTGGGCCTGGGACAGGGAGGCGCCGCATGACCCCCCGTACCCGCACCCTCCGCGGCTGGGCCGTCCTGCTCGTCGCCGCGCTGATCTGCGCGCTGGGCGGCTGGTCGTACGCGCAGGCGCGCGGCGACGACGACCTGGCGTACGCCAAGAGCCGGGACGCCGCGCTGGCGGACGGAAAGGTGGACCTGGCCCGGCTCAACAGCCTGGACGGCAAGGACGCCGCGAGCGTCGACACCGGTCTCGCCGGCTGGCTCGACGCCTCCACAGGTCCGCTGCACGACCAGCTGAAGCGCACCCGCACGAAGGACGCCGCCGAGCTGAAGAAGTCCGGCGCCACGGCGCGCGGCAAGGTCACCGACGCGGCGCTCACCGAAGTGGACGAGCGGACGGGCACGGCGCTGATGATCGCCACCGTGGACATCGAGGTCACCCCGCGCACGGGGAAGGCCGGCACCGAACGCAAACGGTTCGAGGCGACGCTCGTCCGGACCGGGGACGGCTGGAAGATCAAGGCGCTCACGGCGCTCGGCATAGGGAGCGGCGCATGAGGCTGCGGAGCGTGGTGGACAACGACGACACGGTGCGCGAAGAGCCGGACAGCGTTCCGCCCGACGACACCGACACCGGCACAGATACCGATACCGGCACAGATTCCGGCAGAGACGCCGGTCCGGCCCGGCGGTGGCCCCGCGTGCTGGCCGGAGTGCTCGTGGTCGCGCTGATCGCGGCCGGAGGCGCCTTCTTCGTCGCCGGCCGACAGCTGCGCGACACGCCCGCCACCTCCAACCGGGCACTCACGGACAGCGCGGTGACCACCCAGGTCGCCGGCGACGTCACCAACGCACTCGGCAAGGTCTTCTCCTACGGGCCCGGCGACACGGCCGCCACCAAGGCGTCCGCGCAGCGGCTCCTGGCGGGCAAGGCGCTCCAGCAGTACGCGGCGCTCTTCGGCCAGGTCGAGAAGCAGGCCGCCGACCAGAAGCTCACCCTCACCACCCATGTCGTGCGCGCCGGGGTGACCCGGCTGACCGACGACAGCGCCCACCTCCTGGTCTTCCTCGACCAGGTCTACGAGCGCAAGGGCAAGGCCGCGAGCACAGCGGCGGCGCAGCTGTCCGTCACGGCCCAACTCCGTGAAGGGCACTGGACGATCGTGGAGATCAAGGCCAGATAGCGCACCCCACCGCAGGACGCACCGAGCGCGACCGCACCACACGGCAGCAGGCACGGCAGGGAGAGGCAGCGATGGCACGGGTACGGATGACGAGGAACCCGCTGGTGGCGGCAGCGATCGTGCTGACGCTCGCGGCGGCCGGTGCCGCGGGCTGGGGCGGCGTGTCCCGGTACCAGGCGGGGCACGACGACTCGGCGGCGTACGCCCAGGCCCGCGACGACGCGCTGGCCGCCGGTGAGCAGTCCGTGCAGAACATGAACACGCTCGACCACGAGCAGCTGGCCAAGGGGCTCGACAGCTGGGAGGACTCCACCACCGGGGACCTGCACCAGCAACTTGTCGACGGACGCGCCGGGTTCGTGAAACAGATCCAGGAGGCGAAGACCGTCAGCACCGCCAAGGTGCTGTCCGGTGCGGTCACCGAGCTCGACGACCGGGGCGGGAAGGCGGGCGTGATGGTGGCGCTCCGGGTGACCGTGACCGCGCCCAAGGGCAAGCCCGCGGTGAAGGAGAGCCGGATGCTGGGGCAGCTCACCCGCACCGCCGACGGGTGGAAGCTCAGCGCCCTCGGCCAGGCACCCGTCGGCAACACCGCCGGCTGACGCCACCGACTCCCACCCCGCACCGAGAGGACCCCGGACATGTCGACGACCCGTCACCTCGTCAACCGGCAGCGTCGCCTGGCCACCGTCGCCGCCGAACGCACCGCCGCACCCGTGAGCAGACCGGTGGACCCGGAGGAACCACAGGACGAGCCGGAGCAGCAGAAGGAACCGAAGAGGGAACACGAGAAGGAACAGAAGGAGGAGGATCCGAAGTCCGGACGGCCGCCCCGGCTCCGGCTCCGGCTGCCCGCCGTGCTCTGTGTCCTGACCGTACTCCTCGGCGCCTTCGCCGTCTGGGCGTTCGCCTCGGCCGGCAGCCTGCGCGACGACCCCAGCCGGCGGAACACCGCGCTCACCGACATCAGCCGCACCAGCGAGGTGAAGGGCCAGATCACCGAGGCCGTCGGCGCGGTGTTCTCGTACGACTACGCCTCGCCCGCCAAGGCCGACGCCGCGGTGAAGAAGTACCTGACGGGCAAGGCCGTCCAGCAGCACACGGACATGCTCGCCGAGGTACGGGCCCAGGCGCCCAAGCAGAAGCTCGTGCTCACCACGACCGTCACCGAGAGCGGTGTGGAACTGCTCGACGGCGACCGGGCCCACCTGCTGATCTTCGCCGACCAGAGCAACACCCGTACCGGCAAGTCGGAGGAGACGACCTATGCCGCGGCGATGTTCGCCGTGGACGCCGTCCGCCGGGGCGGTACCTGGCGGATATCGGCCATCGACACGTTCACCCGGTGATCCGGGGGAGAGGAGAGCACGCATGAGGTTCAACGGCACCATGCGCCGCGGGCTCGGCGGCACCGCTGCCGCCGTCGCCGCGATGGCAGCGCTCACCGCGTCCCAGGCACCGGGACTCGTCGCGCAGGAGAAGCCGCAGAAGGAGAACACGGAGACCGACGAGGTCAAGTGGTCGTCGGTGCCCAACGACGACTCCTACCACACCGAACTGCCGCCGCTGAAAAGCCCGGAGCCCCCGAAACCGGGCGTCAAGCAGAGCCCGGCCGTCGCGGCTTCCTGGGCCGAGGCGGGCGTTCCGGCCACCGTGCTCGCCGCCTACCGCAGGGCGGAGAGCACACTGGGGCGAAGCGACCCCGGCTGCGGGCTGCCGTGGCAGCTGCTGGCCGCCATCGGCAAGGTCGAGTCCGGACACGCGGCCGGCGGCCGGGTCGACGCCCACGGTGCGACGCTCTCCCCGATCCTGGGGCCGGTGCTCAACGGTGCCGGGTTCGCGAACATCCCGGACACCGACGGCGGGGCGTACGACGGCGACAAGACCTACGACCGGGCGGTCGGCCCGATGCAGTTCATCCCCTCCACCTGGGCGCACTGGGGGAGGGACGGCAACGGCGACGGACGCAACGACCCGAGCAACGTCTACGACGCGGCCCTCGCTGCCGGGGCGTACCTCTGTGCCGGGTCGCGCGATCTGACGGTACGGGCCGACCTCGACCGCGCGATCCTCAGCTACAACCACTCGGACACGTATCTGCGCACCGTCCTTTCGTGGCTGGAGTTCTACCGCAAGGGCACCCATCCGGTGACCGACGGAAAGGGCCCGTTGCCCAAGAGCCCGGGCGCGGGCAGCGCGAACGAGCCCAAACACCCCGTGGGCGGCCCCGGCAGTGACAAGGGCGGCGGCATCGAGGTCGGCCCGCAGCCCGGCCACACCAAGACACCGACGAAACCGGGCTCCCCGGACCCCTCGCCCGGGGACTCGGGTTCACCGGACCCGGGGGACTCCACCGGGCCGGGCACCTCACCCGATCCGACCGACAGCGGGCCCACCACCCCGGATCCCGGCGACAGCCCCGACCCGACCACCACCCCGGACCCCGACCCGAGCACCTCGAAGCCCGACCCGGGCTGCACGACGGACTCCCCGTCGCCCGACCCGAGCGACACCGCCGGGGCCACGGAGTCGCCGTCGCCCGACCCCAGCCCGACCGGTGAGCCCTGCACCACGCCCTCGCTGCCGCCGGCCGCAGACTGATTTCCGCTGTCGGTTCAGCCGCCCGCCGACAGCACCTCGGCGAGGTCGTACCGCACCACCTCTTCCAGCTGCGCGTACGTGCAGCTTGAGGGGGTGCGGTCCGGCCGCCAGCGGCGGAACTGGGCCGTGTGCCGGAACCGGTCACCCTCCATGTGGTCGTACGCCACCTCGCAGACCCGCTCGGGACGCACCGCCACCCACGACATGTCCTTCTTGCCCGACCATCGGCTCGGGGCACCGGGCAGCCGAGCGCCCGCGTGCGCCTCGGCGTCCGCCCAGGCTCCCCAGGGATGGTCCGCGACATCGGTCAGCAGGGGTTCGAGCTCGGTGACGAGTTCCGCGCGGCGCTTCATCGTGAAGGCCGCGCACACCCCCACGTGCTGGAGGGCGCCCTCGGTGTCGTACAGGCCGAGCAGCAGCGAGCCGACGACCGGGCCGCTCTTGTGGAAGCGGTATCCGGCCACGACGCAGTCGGCGGTCCGCTCATGCTTGATCTTGTACATCGACCGGGTGTCCGGCCGGTACGGCAGATCGAGGGGTTTGGCGACGACTCCGTCCAGGCCGGCGCCCTCGTACCGCTCGAACCACTCC
>NZ_JBHVWF010000155.1:0-17481 GCF_042882365.1 Streptomyces sp. NPDC058221
CAACCGTAGGCTCGCCCCTGATGCCCGAAGAACATGCAGAGCCCCAAAACCGGTCCGCCGTCCGCTCCCTGGTGCGGCTGTGGCCGTACGTGAAGCCGGTACGGGCCCGGCTGTCCGGTGCGGCCGTCGTCGCGATCCTCGCCTCCTGTCTCGGCCTGGTGATCCCACTCGTGCTGAAGTGGATCGTCGACGGCCCGGTCGCCGACCGGGATCCCGGCGGGGTCTGGCTCGGTGCGCTGTACCTGCTGCTGCTCGGGATCGCCGAGGCGTTCCTGTTCGGGCTGCGGCGCTGGATGGTGGCGCGCCCGCTGGCCGGCGTCGAGGCGTCGATGCGGGCCGATCTCTACCGGCATCTGCAACGCCTGCCGGTGGCCTTCCACGACCGCTGGCCGTCGGGCCAGCTGCTGTCGCGCGGGACCACGGACCTGATGCTGGTACGGATGTTCCTGGCCTTCCCGCTGACCTTTCTGGTGGTCAACTCCACCACGGTCCTGGTCGGTTTCGTGATCCTGCTGGTCCAGGAGTGGACGCTCGGCCTGGTGCTGCTCATCCCCGTGGTGCCGCTGATGGTCGTCTGCTCGGTCTTCGAATCGAAGTACGCGCTGGTGGCGCGCAGGGCGCAGGACCAGGTCGGCGATCTGACGACGGTGGTCGAGGAGAGTGTCCTCGGCATCCGGATCGTCAAGGGCTTCGGCCGGCACCGCAGCCAGGCCCTGGCCTTCCGCGCCCTCTCGAAGCGGCTGCGCACCACGGAGCTCGACAAGGCACGGCTGCTCGCGGGCATCTGGGCCCTCATCACGACGATCCCCGAACTCGCCATCGGGGCGGCCCTGGTGTTCGGCACCATCGAGGTCGCGGACGGCGGGCTCTCGGCGGGCACGCTGGTCGCGTTCCTCTCCACGGCGCTGGCGCTGCGCTGGCCGGTCGAGTCGATCGGATTCCTGCTGGCGATGAGCCAGGAGTCGGCGACGGCGACCGAGCGGTTCTTCGAAGTGATGGACGTGGCCGAGGAGGAGGACACCGCCGCACCCGGGAACACCTCGCCCGGTGAGGTCTCCGAGGCCGGCGGCATGGTCTTCGAGGGCGTCCGGTTCCGCTACCCGGACGCGGAGGAGGGGTCCGCCCCCGTACTGTCCCGGATCGATCTGCGGATCCGTCCCGGCGAGACGATGGCCCTGGTCGGGGCCACGGGCTGCGGCAAGACCACGCTCACCGCGCTCGTTCCCCGGCTGCACGACGCCACGTCCGGCCGGATCACCCTGGACGGCGAGGACATCACCGCGATGCCGCGCGAGCGGCTGCGGGAACTGGTGTCCGTGGCGTTCGAGGAACCGACGCTCTTCTCGGCGAGCGTCGGGGAGAACGTCCTGATGGGCGCCGAGGGCGCCGACGAGGACGCCTTGCGGCGGGCGCTCTCGGTCGCGCAGGCCGATTTCGTCCACGACCTGCCGCACGGGGTCGACACCCAGGTCGGCGAGCAGGGGCTGAGTCTCTCCGGCGGTCAGCGCCAACGCCTCGCGCTGGCCCGCGCCGTCGTCGGCCGGCCGCGGTTCCTGGTGCTCGACGACCCGCTCTCCGCACTGGACGTGCACACCGAGACGCTGGTCGAGGCCGCGCTGCGGAGCGTGCTGCGGGAGACCACGGCGGTGGTGGTCGCCCACCGGCCGTCCACCGTGATGCTCGCGGACCGGGTGGCGCTCCTTTCGGAGGGCCGGATCAGTGCGGTCGGCACCCATCAGGAACTGCTGCGCGGCAATGCCGAGTACGCCTTGCTGATGTCCGGCGCCGAGACGCCGTCCGGCGAGGACCTCACCGGCGTGACCCCCGCGGTCGCACCGGCCGACGACATTGCGGGGGCGGACGCCGCTGCCGAGGGGAGCAGTACCCGATGACAAGCACCACGACCGGTCGTCCCGAGGGACCTGGCGGCAGCGAGCGGGACGAGGAAACCGGCCCCGCACCGGCCCAGGAGCCGGCGGCCGAGGCCCCGGCGAAGCGGCCCGGGGACCCGTTCGACCGTGACGACCTGCCCACTCCCCGGGGCGCGACGCGCGAGCTGCTCCTCTCGCTGCTGCGCCCGCACCGGCGCCGCGTCGTGGTGGCCGCGCTGTTCCTGCTGGTCCAGCAGATCGCGGTACAGACCGGTCCGCTGCTCGTCGCGTACGCCATCGACAGCGGGGTGCCCGCGTTCCGGGACAAGGACTACGGGCCGCTGATCGCCGTGGCCGTCGGCTACGGCCTGTGCTCCGTCGGCGCGGGCGCCATGCAGTACGCCTTCATCCGGGCCTCCGCCGGGATCAACCAGGACGCCCTGCTCGATCTGCGCGGCCGGATCTTCCGGCATGCCCAGGCGCTGAGTGTGGACTTCCACGAGCGGTACACCTCGGGCCGGCTGATCTCCCGCTCCACCACCGATGTGGAGTCACTGCGAGAGCTGCTCAGCGAGGGGCTCCAGGAGCTGATCGGGGTCGTCCTCTCCTTCGTCTCGATCTCCGTGATGCTGCTCTGGCTGGATTTCGCGACGGGCGCCGTCGCCGTGCTCTCGTTCGTCCCGCTGTATCTGCTGGTGCGCCTCTACCAGCGCCGGGCCGGAGCGATCTTCGCCGCGCGGTCGACGGCCATCGCCGGCGTCATCGTGAAGTTCGCGGAGACGATGAACGGCATCCGTCCCGTCCAGGCCTTCCGCCGCGAGCCGGTCAACGACACGGCCTTCCGGCGGCTGAACCACGAGCACCGGCGCGTCAACGGCGACGCGATGCTGGAGAACGCGCGGTACGTCATCGGCTCCCGGCTGGTCGCCAACACCGCGGTGGCCGCGATCGTGCTGTGGGGTGCCTACCGCGTCGCCTCCGGCACCCTCGCGCTCGGCGTGCTGGCCGCGGTGGTGCTGTACCTGCGCCGGCTCTACGACCCGATCGACCGGCTCAGCATGTTCCTCAACTCCTATCAGTCGGCGGCGGCCTCGCTGGAGAAGATCGCGGGTCTGCTGGCCCAGACCCCCACGGTCCCGGAGGCCCTGGAACCGCGGGAGCTGTCGCCGCTCACGGGCGAACTCCCGGGCCGCGCGGTGGTCTTCGACTCGGTGCGCTTCGCCTACCGCACGGGTGGTGAGGTGCTGCCCCGCTTCGATCTGACCGTTCCGGCGGGGCAGACTGTGGCGGTGGTCGGTTCGACGGGCGCCGGGAAGTCGACGCTCGCCAAGCTGCTGGCCCGTTTCTACGACCCGACCGAGGGCCGGGTGCTGCTGGACGGGACCGACCTGCGTGATCTCGCCGTCCCCGAACTGCGGCGCGGGGTGGTGATGGTGACCCAGGAGGCGTTCCTGTTCTCGGGGACCGTCGCCGAGAACATCGCCATCGGCAGTCCCGACGCGAGCCGTGAGGAGATCGAGCAGGCCGCCAAGGCGATCGGCGCCCACGATTTCATCAGCACCCTGCCCGACGGATACGACACCGACGTACGCAAGAGGGGCGGCCGGATCTCGGCCGGTCAGCGCCAGTTGGTCGCCTTCGCCCGCGCCCTGCTCGCGAACCCGGCGGTGCTGATCCTCGACGAGGCGACCAGCTCCCTCGACATCCCGGGCGAGCGGGCGGTGCAGCGGGCGATGGACACCGTGCTGCACGGCCGCACCGCCGTGGTGATCGCCCACCGGCTGTCGACCGTGGAGATCGCGGACCGGGTCCTGGTGATGGAGCACGGCCGCATCGTGGAGGACGGCACCCCGTCCGAACTCATCGGCGGCACCGGCCGGTTCGCGGGTCTGCACCGCGTGTGGCGGGAGAGCCTGGTCTGAGGGGGCGGCGTCCGGCACCCGGCCCGCGCTGCGGGCCGGGTGCCTGCCGTCATCGCCCTTCCACAGCCACGCGTCCGGGCGTGCCGCCCGGCAGCTCCGCCGCGAGCGGGGCCTCCGGCAGCCGGCCCTCCTCCGGTCCGGGCTCGCCGGCCCGCCGCAGCACCACGGCCGAGATCAGCGCCGCCACCGCCATCGCCGCTGCCGCGCCCGCCGCAGCCGCGTTCAGACCGTGGGTGAAGGCGTCGAACGCGGCGGAGAGCAGCGCGTCCCCGTCGTGCGACGGAAGGTCCCGGGCCGCGGCGACCGCGCCGCCCAGGGTCTCCCGCGCGGCGTCGGGGGCGCCCGGCACGGCGTCGGTCATATCGCGCCCGTAGACGACCGCGCCGAGCGAACCCAGCAGCGCCATGCCCAGCGCCCCGCCCAGCTCCTGGCCCGATTCGAGGACGGCCGCGGCGGAGCCCGCGCGCTCGGGTGGCGCGGCGCCCAGGGCGAGTTCGTTGGCCAGCGTCATCGCCGCGACCAGGCCGCCCGCGTAGACGGCCGAGCCCGCCAGCGTCACCCAGAGCGGGGAGCCGGTCCGGGTCCCGGTGAGCCAGAGGAAGCCCGCAGCCGAGACAACGAACCCGCCCGCCATGACGTATCCGCGGTCCACGCGCTTGGCGAGCGCTCCGGCGGCCGGTGCGGCGACGATGACACCGAGGGACGGCACCAGGCTCCACATCGCGGCCTCGAAGGGGCTCTTGCCGAGGACGGACTGGACGTACTGCGAGAAGAACGCGGCGAAGCCGATCGTGGCGGCCATCGCCAGCAGGTTCACGAGCACCGAGCCTCCGTAGGCGCGGCGGCGCAGGAGCGCGAGGTCGACCATCGGGTGGGCGAGCCGGTTCTGGCGGCGGACGAACAGAAGTCCGAGGACGAGTCCGACGGTGATGCCGAGGGCCGGAAGCGGCCGGTAGCCGTGCTTGGCGATCTCCTTGATGCCGTGGATCAACGGAAGCAGGGCAGCCAGCGAGAGCACGGCGCTCAGGACGTCGAACCGCGCCTTCACCGGGCTCCGGGACTCCGGCAGCAGGACCGGAGCCAGCGCGAGAAGGAGCGCCATCGCCGGCAGGTTGATCAGGAACACCGCGCCCCACCGGAAGTGTTCGAGGAGGATGCCGCTGACGACCGGCCCGACGGAGATCCCGGTGGCCATGACGGTCGTCCACACCGCGACGGCCCGGGACCTCTGCTCCCTGTCGTGGAACAGGTTGCGGACGAGCGCCAGCGTGGACGGCATCAGACAGGCGCCACCCACCCCGAGCAGCGCACGGGCCGCGATGAGCGCCTCCGCGGACTGTGCGAGGGCGGCGGCGAGTGATGCGGCGGCGAAGACGACGGTGCCGCCCATCAGCACCTTCCGGCGGCCGATCCGGTCGCCGAGCGCCCCCATCGTGATGAGCAGCCCGGCCAGGACGAAGCCGTACATGTCGAGGATCCACAACTGCTGCGTGGAGCCGGGCTCCAGATCGGCGCCGATGGCGGGCAGCGCGTAGAACAGGATGGAGACGTCCATGGATACGAAGAGCAGCGGCAGCATCAGCACGCCGAGTGCGGTCCATTCACGGCGTCCCGCAAGGGCGGCCGGCGGTGAGGAAGTCATGCCGGGAGCACAGCAGTGGGCCCACGTACATCACAAACAGCGCCGTAGTGCATCGCCCTGCGGGGCCGTCGACCGTGACTGATCCGGGCAGTTCAGGGCGGTGTACAGCGTTCGCGGTGCACTAGTACAGTCCACTCCGTGCCGACCGAACCGCCCTACCTCAGGATCGCCGCCGAGCTGCGCCGGAGGATGGCCTCCGGCGAACTCGCCCCGGGTGACCGGGTGCCCTCGACCCGCGCCGTCGTCCGGGAGTGGGGTGTCGCGATGGCGACGGCCACCAAGGCGTTGTCCGTACTGCGCGCGGAGGGTCTCGTACGGGCCGTTCCGGGCATCGGGACCGTCGTCGAGGACCGGATCTCACCCGTCGCCGCCGGGGGCGGCCCGGCGCTGAGCCGCGACCGGATCGTCCGCACCGCCGTCGAACTGGCCGACTCCGAGGGCCTTTCCGCCGTATCGATGCGCCGGATCGCGACCATCCTGGCCACCTCCACCATGGCCCTGTACCGCCATGTTCCGGGCAAGGCCGAACTGGTGCGGCTGATGTCGGAGGCGGCCTTCGGCGAACGTCCGCTGGGCCCCGTTCCGCACCACTGGCGGACCGGTCTCGAACTCGCCGCCCGCTGGCTGCGCGCGGTGTACGGGCGTCATCCGTGGATGGCGCAGGCGATGGCCTCCTTCACCCGGCCCACGGCCTCCCCCCACGCGATGCGATACACGGAGTGGACGCTGAGGGCCCTCAAGGACACCGGGCTCCCTCCGCACGCCAAGCTCCACACCCACCTCACCCTCTTCGCCTATGTGCAGGGGCTGGCCCTGGCCGCCGACATGGAGGCGCAGGCGCGCCAGGACACCGGACTGTCCGACGAGGAGTGGATGGCGCGGAACGAGCCACAGTTCGACGCCATCTCAACAGGTGGGAACTTCCAGGTTCTCCACACTCTTTTCGAACACGACACCTTCGAGCTCGACCTCGACACACTCTTCGAATTCGGGCTACAGAGGACGCTGGACGGCATCGCGGTGATGATCGGCGAAACGTCCGCTTAACGAACATGACCATTACGGCAACGGACGAATTCCGGCCATCTTGTTGACGCGGTCCTGACAGATACGTCCCTCTGCTGACACTGTTCACCCCGTTCTGCGCACTGCCTGCTCTGCCCGGACGGCTCACCCAGCCGCCGGTACCCCCCTTGCAGAAGGAGTCCGCGTGAGATCCACGCCCAGCCGTCGTGCCACCGCGACCGGCGCTCTGATAGCCGCAGCAGCTCTTCTGGCCGCCGGAGTCCAGACCGGCACAGCCACCGCAACACCGGCAGGCGCCACCGGCGCCGCCGCAGCAGCCTCGGCCGGTGCCGATCACGGCGCTCTGGCCAAGCAGCTCTCCCCCTCCCAGCGCGCGGAGCTGATCCGCGACGCGAACGCGAGCAGGGCGGCCACCGCCAAGGACCTCGGTCTCGGCTCGCAGGAGAAGCTCGTCGTCCGGGACGTGATCCAGGACAACGACGGCACCACACACACCCGTTACGAGCGCACCTTCAGCGGACTCCCGGTCCTCGGCGGCGACCTGATCGTCCAGACGTCGAAGGCAGGCGCGACCCAGGGCGTCACCAAGGCGTCCAAGGCGACCACCGCCCAGCTGAAGGCCGTGGGCACGACCGCGGAGGTCGCGCCGGCGGCGGCCGAGAAGCAGGCGCTCGGCGCGGCGAAGGCCGACGGCTCGGCGAAGACCGCCGCCGAGAAGGCGCCGCGCAAGGTCGTCTGGATGGCGTCGGGCAAGCCGCAGCTCGCCTACGAGACCGTGGTCGGCGGGCTCCAGGACGACGGCACCCCGAACGCCCTCCACGTCGTCACGGATGCCACGACCGGCGCGAAGCTCTACGAGTGGCAGGCCATCGAGAAGGGCACCGGCAACACCGAGTACAGCGGGCAGGTCACCCTCAACACCTCCGGGTCGTACAACCTGACCGACACCACCCGCGGCAACCACAAGACGTACAACCTGAAGAACGGTACGTCCGGCACGGGCACCCTCTTCTCCGGCTCGGACGACATCTGGGGTGACGGCACCCCCCAGAACGCCGAGACCGCCGCGGCCGACGCCCACTACGGTGCGGCCGAGACCTGGGACTACTACAAGAACGTGCACGGCCGGACGGGTATCCGGGGTGACGGCGTCGGGGCGTACTCGCGAGTCCACTACGGCAACAGCTACGTCAACGCCTTCTGGGACGACAGCTGCTTCTGCATGACGTACGGCGACGGCAGCGGGAACGCCTCACCGCTGACCGCACTGGACGTGGCCGCGCACGAGATGACGCACGGCGTCACCTCGAACACCGCCGGCCTGAACTACAGCGGTGAGTCGGGCGGCCTCAACGAGGCGACCAGCGACATCTTCGCCACCGCCGTCGAGTTCTACGCCGACAACGCCAGCGACAAGGGCGACTACCTCATCGGCGAGAAGATCGACATCAACGGCGACGGCACCCCGCTGCGCTACCAGGACAAGCCGAGCAAGGACGGCGCGTCCAAGGACGCCTGGTACTCGGGCCTCGGGAACGTCGACGTCCACTACTCGTCGGGCCCGGCCAACCACTTCTTCTACCTTCTCTCCGAAGGCAGCGGCGCCAAGACCATCAACGGGGTCTCGTACGACTCCCCGACCTCCGACGGCCTGCCGGTGACCGGCATCGGCCGCGACAAGGCCGCCCTGATCTGGTTCAAGGCGCTCACCACGAAGTTCAGCTCGACGACGAACTACGCGGGCGCCCGCACGGGCACGCTCGCCGCGGCCGGTGAGCTGTACGGCACGACCAGTGCCGAGTACAAGGCCGTGGCCGATGCCTGGGCCGGCATCAACGTCGGCTCGCGCCCCGGCGGCGACACCGACCCCGGTGGCACCGTCTTCGAGAACACCACCGCGACGGCCATCCCGGACCACGGCTCGGCCGTCACCAGCTCGGTCAACGTCACCGGCCGTACCGGCAACGCCCCGAGCACCCTCAAGGCCGGCGTGGACATCACCCACACCTACCGCGGTGACCTCGTCCTCGACCTGGTCGCCCCGGACGGCACCGCCTACCGGCTGAAGAACTCCTCCTCCAGCGACTCGGCGGACAACGTCAAGACCACGTACACGGTCAACGCCTCGTCGGAGACGGCGAACGGTACCTGGAAGCTGAAGGTCCAGGACGTCTACTCGGGCGACACCGGGAAGATCAACAGCTTCAAGCTGACCTTCTGAACCACGCCCCACCGCATGCCTCGCAGCTGACGCGGCATCCCGCCCGGGAGGAGAACCCACTCCTCCCGGGCGGTCGCGCGCTCAGCCCGGGTTGTCCGCGTGGGTCAGCGTCTCCCAGGCGACGAACAGGTTGTCCGTCCCGGCGGGCCTGCGCTGCTCCGTGAGCGTCTGGGTGTTGGTCATCGCGATGCCCATCCGGTTGTGCAGCGCGTTGAACCCGACCTCGGTGACCGGGCCGAGGTTGTCCTTCAGCGATCCGCCGCAGAGCGAGGACGGAACGGCCTCCCCCAGCTGGTACTTGGCGTGCAGGCCGAGCGCGTGCCGCAGGCGGTCGGCGATCTCCGGGTAGAGGTCCTCGCCCTGGATCCGGCTGGTCTCCGCGATGTGCGAGATGGCGGAGAGGCCGTAGCCGGTGTGGGTGAGGTCGCGGCAGGTCTCCTGGGAGAGACCGTCCATGAAGGTCGACTGGCCCTGCCAGTAGTTGATGATCTTCTCGCGGGTGTCGAGACCGCTGCCGGGCGCGGTCTTCGGCAGCGCCCCGTCCGAGGTCAGATAGATGTACGCGGGAACACGTCCGCGGAACGTGCTGACCGCCTTGTCGTACGAGGTGCGGTCCTCCAGGAAGACCGAGATGCCGATCGCGGCCTCGGTCATGCTCAGTTCCCAGTTCCCGTTGCTGTTCGAGCCGTTGATGACCTTGGGCAGGTAGACGTCGCGCAGCATGGTGGAGAACCGGCCCGCGTTCGGCCAGCTGCTGTACGTGTACTTGATGATCTCGGCGGCCCGTGGCCAGGAGGAGCCGGCCCAGCCGGTCTGGAGGGGCGCGTTGCTGTTGGTGTGGTCCTTGATCACGGCCGACCAGGCGTCCATGATCTCGACGGCCTTCTGGGCGTACCGGCTGTCCTGCGTGATGTACCAGGCCAGCGAGAGGGTGTAGGCGGCTATCGCGTCCTCGCGCTCGTCGGTGCAGCCGTAGTTGGGGTCGGAGTAGGAGCCGCACTCGACGACCGCCCGCGGCTTGGCCGTCCGGGTGAGCGAGGCGTACTTGCTCCCCATCATCTGGTCGTACGCGCTCTTCCAGGGCTGCGCGCCGGCCTGCACCTTGTCCCGCACGAAGTCCAGCTGGGGGCGGCTGACGAGGACGCCGGGGTGGGTGAAGGCGGCGGGGGCCGCGACCGCCGCCGGGGAGGCCCGGTCCGGGACGGCCCGGCCGGCCGAGGCCGGGGCCATGGAGAAGCCGGTGATCAGTGCCGCGAGGGCGGTGGCGAGGCCGAGGCCGCGCCCGATGGTTCCGGTGCGCATGTGGGGGTGCCTTCCGGTGCGGAGGAGGTCCGGCGACTCGACTCGAAACCAGTGAAGTTCAGGAAGATGAAGTTCACAGACATGAATTCTGAGTCGAGTTGTGAACCCTGCGATGAGTGAGGAACTTAAATGCATCGCATGGACACGTCAAGCACCTGTGTTCAGAAAACGAAGGGCCCGGCACCGGTGGAGCGGTGCCGGGCCCTGTACGGGAGCGGGAGAACGGGACGTCAGGACGTCAGCGCATGAGCAGCCCCGCGCCCTCTCCGGCGGCCTCCGTCGGCTGGGCGACCAGGCCGAGTTCGGCACCACTGGCCAGCAGCCGGTGGGCGGGCAGCACCCGCACGGTGTACCCGTAGGGGCCGGTGCGGTCGAGGGCGAGCGGGCCGTCGTACAGCCAGCGGCCCTCCAGGTCCTGACCCCCGGCAGGCTTCAGCGGGAAGACCTGGGCGTCCGTGATGGCGTCGGCGGAGTCGACCCGGCCGGCCACCGCCTGCACCTCCACATCGTCCGGCTCCAGCGCCCCGAGGGTGATCCGGACCCGCAGGGCCAGCGTCGAGCCCAGCTCCGCCGAACCGCCCGCCTCGGTGGGCGTCACCGCCTCGACGTGGTCGACCGCCACCCGCGGCCAGGCCGCCCGGACCCTGGCCTTCCAGTCGGCGAGCTCCCGTGCGGCGGTGGCGTCCAGGGAGCGCTGGGCGAGGGCCGCTGGGGCGTACAGCCGCTCCACGTACTCCCGGACCATGCGCCCCGCGAGGACCTTGGGGCCGAGGGTGCCCAGCGTGCGGCGGACCATCTCGATCCAGCGGTCCGGGAGCCCTTCGCCCCCGTGGTCGTAGAAGCGCGGCGCCACCCGGTCCTCGATCAGCTCGTAGAGCGCGTTGGCCTCCAGATCGTCACGCCGGTCCTCGTCCATGGCGGAGCCGTCGGCCGTCGGGATCGCCCAGCCGAAGTCCGGCTCGAACCATTCGTCCCACCACCCGTCGAGAACGGACAGATTGAGACAGCCGTTGAGCGCGGCCTTCATCCCGCTCGTACCGCACGCCTCCAGCGGGCGCAGCGGGTTGTTCAGCCAGACGTCGCAGCCCGGGTAGAGCTTCTGGGCCATCGCCATCCCGTAGTCGGGCAGAAAGACGATGCGATGGCGCACCCTGGGGTCGTCGGAGAACCGGACCAGCTCCTGGACCAGCCGTTTCCCGCTGTCGTCGGCCGGATGTGCCTTGCCCGCGACGACGATCTGGATCGGCCGCTCCGGGTGGAGCAGCAGCCCCCGCAGCCGGTCGCGGTCACGGAGCATCAGCGTCAGCCGCTTGTACGAGGGCACCCGGCGGGCGAAGCCGATCGTCAGCACGTCGGGGTCCAGCACGCCGTCGATCCAGCCGAGTTCGGCGGGCTCCGCGCCCCGGGTCCGCCAGGAGGCGTGCAGCCGCTGCCGCACCTCGGTCACCAGCTGTTCGCGCAGCGTCCGCCGCAGGTCCCAGAGCTGCCGGTCGGGGATGCCGGCGGCGGAGTCCCAGCGCCCCGGGGTGCCGCCGGACTCGGTGCGCAGCCGGTAGATCTCGGGGGCGACCCAGGTGGGTGCGTGGACCCCGTTGGTCACGGAGGTGATCGGCACCTCCGGGGCGTCGAATCCCGGCCACAGCCCGGCGAACATTCCGCGGCTGACGGCCCCGTGCAGGGTGGAGACGCCGTTGGCCCGCTGGGCGAGCCGCAGGCCCATCACGGCCATGTTGAAGACGCCGGGGTCGCCGCCTTCGTAGGTCTCGTTGCCCAGGTGCAGGACGCGTTCGACGGATACGCCGGGCAGCTCCCCGTCGTCGCCGAAGTGCCGGGCGACGAGTTCGCGGTCGAACCGGTCGATCCCGGCCGGCACCGGCGTGTGGGTGGTGAAGACGGTGCCCGCCCGGACGGACTCCACGGCGGAGCCGAAGTCCAGGCCGGTGCCGGAGAGCTCCCGGATGCGTTCGAGGCCGAGGAAGCCGGCGTGGCCCTCGTTGGTGTGGAAGACCTCGGGCGCCGGGTGGCCGGTGAGACGGCAGTAGGTGCGCACGGCGCGCACCCCGCCGATGCCCAGCAGCATCTCCTGGAGCAGCCGGTGCTCGCTGCCGCCGCCGTAGAGCCGGTCGGTGACCTCGCGTTCGCCGGGGGCGTTCTCCTCCACGTCGGAGTCGAGCAGGAGGAGCGGCACCCGGCCCACCCGGGCCTGCCAGATCTGGGCGTGCAGCGACCGGCCGCCGGGGAGCGACAGGACCACCTCGCTCGGCGTGCCGTCGGCCTCACGCATCAGGGTGAGCGGCAGTTCGTTGGGGTCGAGGACGGGATAGTGCTCCTGCTGCCAGCCGTCCCGGGACAGGCTCTGGCGGAAGTAGCCGTGGCGGTAGAGCAGGCCGACGCCGACGAGGGGCACGCCCAGGTCACTGGCGGCCTTGAGATGGTCCCCGGCGAGGATGCCGAGTCCGCCGGAGTACTGGGGCAGCGCCGCGGTCACCCCGAACTCGGGCGAGAAATAGGCGATGGCGGCGGGCAGCCCGGCGCCCTGCGCCAGTTGTTCCTGGTACCACCTGGGGCCCTCCAGATAGTCCTGGAGACCGGCGGACACCTCGGTCAGACGGCGCAGGAAGCCTTCGTCGCGGGCCAGCTCGGCGAGCCGGCCCGCGGACACGGCTCCGAGCAGGCGCACGGGGTCGCCGTCCGCCGCCCGGCCGGCCACCGGGTCGACTTCCTGGAAGAGCTCACGGGTCTCGGTGTGCCAGGACCAGCGCAGGTTGCGCGCGAGGTCGCTGAGCGGTTGAAGGGGGTCGGGGAGGACGGGACGCACGGTGAATCGACGAATGGCCTTCACGTATTCCACCTTTACAGGGGACGTACGAATCCGAGGGGACGCACCACGGTGTGCGCCGCTCCGTCACCCTCGAAGGTAGCGGTGTGCGGCACTCGGCAACCACGGCGCACGGCCGTCCGGTGGCGTGCGACCCCGGCTGGCCGACCGCCCCTTACGCTCCGCCCTCCTGGGCACCGTTCGGCACGGGACGCAGATCCAGACACATCCGTCACAGGCGTTATGGCCGATTCCCTCCCCTCGTACGGCCTTGTGGGCCTTCGCCCCACAGGGAAGGCTGCCCAGTGGCGCCCGCAGTCCCCGCGTGCGCCGGCTTTCCGCGACCCCGCGCACGCGCGGCGGAGCCCGGCGCATTCAGACCGTCACAGATACGCCCGAGTAGTTAACACACCACCGGATTGGCCCACCGTCATCCATGGGAAGGCTTCTCCGGTACCCGGAACGAATGCATTCCGATGACCGCCGAACGCGATCCACTCAGGCCCACGGTCCATTCATCCGCCGTTCGGCGGCGATCCGCCCGCGGTTCGTATGCAATCGGTACGGCCCACGCGCATTCGGTCCACACCCGTGCACGACACCCGCGCCTCATCCATTCGAGTGCTATTCGAGTGAACGCGGACAGGAGCGGCCATGCCCACACCCCACCAGTCGTCAACGGAGCAGCTAGAAAGGACGGAACCCCACCGTCGCGGCGCGCGCGTCCAGCCCTCCGCAGCCGCAGCGCGCCCTGTTGAGTCCGAGCTCCAGTCCCCAGGTGATTCCATGATCGGTCGCATTCCCGTCCTCGACGTCCGCCCGCTCGTCGATTGCGGACGGAGGCCCGCCAAGGCTGTTTCCGGTGAAACCTTCCAGGTCACCGCGACCGTCTTCCGCGAGGGTCATGACGCGGTCGCGGCAGATGTCGTCCTGCGGGACCCGAGCGGGCGCCCGGGACCCTGGACCCCGATGCGCGAGCTCGCCCCGGGCACCGACCGCTGGGGCGCCGATGTGACCCCGGACGCCGAGGGCCGGTGGACGTACACCGTGGAGGCCTGGAGCGATCCGGTGACCACCTGGCGGCACACCGCCCGGATCAAGATCCCGGCGGGGATCGACATCGCGCTCGTCCTGGAGGAGGGCGCCGAGCTGTACGAGCGGGCCGCCGAGGGCGTGCCCAAGCGCGACGGGCGCGAGGCGGTGCTGTGTGCGGTGGACGCCCTGCGCGACACCTCCCGCCCGGCCGCCGCCCGGCTGGCCGCGGCGCTCACCCCCGAGGCCGGCGAGGCGCTGGCCCGCCACCCCCTGCGTGAGCTGGTCACCGCCTCGCGTCCGCACCCGCTCGTCGTCGAGCGCCGGCGCGCGCTGTTCGGCTCCTGGTACGAGCTGTTCCCCCGTTCCGAGGGCGCCAGGACCGAAGCGGCCGTGCCTGCCGAGCCGGCGGGCAAGGGCCGTTCGGCCAAGGCGCGGGCCGCCGCTGCGCAGCCGCCCCGGGTGGTCAGCGGCACCTTCCGCACGGCGGCCGAGCGGCTGCCGGCGGTCGCCGCGATGGGTTTCGACGTGGTCTACCTGCCACCGGTCCACCCCATCGGGACCACTCACCGCAAGGGCCCGAACAACTCCCTCTCCCCCGCGGCGCACGATGTGGGGGTGCCGTGGGCGATCGGCTCGGCCGAGGGCGGCCACGATGCCGTGCACCCCGATCTCGGCACCCTCGACGACTTCGACCATTTCGTGGAGACGGCCCATAACCTGCGCATGGAGATCGCACTGGATTTCGCCCTCCAGTGCTCCCCGGACCACCCCTGGGTCACCGAACACCCCGAGTGGTTCCATCACCGCACGGACGGCAGTATCGCCTACGCGGAGAACCCTCCCAAGAAATACCAGGACATCTATCCGATCGCCTTCGACAAGGATCTGCGCGGAATCGTCACGGAGACCGTCCGCATCCTTCGTTTCTGGATGGATCACGGAGTACGGATCTTCCGCGTCGACAATCCGCACACCAAACCGGTGATCTTCTGGGAGAAGGTGATCGCCGACATCAACCGCACCGATCCCGATGTGATCTTCCTGGCCGAGGCATTCACCCGTCCCGCGATGATGCACGCTCTCGCCACCATCGGATTCCAGCAGTCGTACACCTACTTCACCTGGCGCAACAGCCGGCAGGAAATCACGGATTACGTGACCGAACTGTCCGGTGAGACGGCCGCCTGCATGCGGCCCAATTTCTTCGTGAACACCCCCGACATCCTTCCGGGATATCTCCAGGAGGGCGGCAGGCCCGCCTTCGAGGCACGGGCGGTGCTCGCGGCGACGCTCTCCCCCACCTGGGGGGTGTACGCGGGGTACGAGCTCTGCGAGAACACCCCGATCCGCAGCGGCAGTGAGGAGTACCTCGACTCGGAGAAGTACGAGATCCGGCCCAGGGACTGGGAAGCCGCCGAGCGCGAAGGCCGGTCACTGGCCCCGCTCATCACCTCGCTCAACCGGATCAGGCGCCGCCACCCGGCGCTTCAGCAGCTGCGTGACGTGCACTTCCACTCGTCCGACAACGACGCCCTGATCGTGTACAGCAAGCGCTCCGGTTCGAACACCGTTCTGATGGTCGTCAACCTCGACCCGCACCACACCCAGGAGGCGACCGTCTCGTTGGACATGCCGCATCTCGGCCTCGACCGGCACGAGAGCGTGCCGGTGCGCGACGAGCTCACCGGCACTTCCTATCACTGGGGCAGGACCTTCTATGTGCGTCTGGAGCCGGGCGTGACGCCCGCGCACATCGCCGTCCTGCGACCGTCCCCGCCGACCGGAGGGTCACCCACACCATGATCGTCAACGAGCCCGTCCACGACACGTTCGAGGACACCCCGGCCAAGGACCGCGATCCCGACTGGTTCAAGCGTGCCGTCTTCTACGAGGTCCTCGTCCGTTCCTTCCAGGACTCCAACGGCGACGGCATCGGAGATCTGAAGGGGATCACCGCCAAACTGGACTACCTCCAGTGGCTGGGCGTCGACTGCCTCTGGCTGCCGCCGTTCTTCAAGTCGCCTCTGCGCGACGGCGGTTACGACGTCTCCGACTACACAGCCGTGCTGCCCGAGTTCGGCGATCTCGCCGACTTCGTCGAGTTCGTCGACGCGACGCACCAGCGCGGGATGCGCGTGATCATCGACTTCGTCATGAATCACACCAGCGATCAGCACGACTGGTTCCAGCAGTCCCGCACCGACCCCGAGGGCCCGTACGGCGACTACTACATCTGGGCCGACGACGACAAGCAGTTCCCCGACGCCCGGATCATCTTCGTCGACACCGAGACGTCCAACTGGACCTTCGACCCGGTGCGCAAGCAGTACTACTGGCACCGGTTCTTCTCGCACCAGCCCGACCTCAACTACGAGAACCCGGCCGTGCAGGAGGAGATCATCTCCGCGCTGCGGTTCTGGCTGGACCTCGGCATCGACGGTTTCCGGGTCGACGCCGTGCCCTACCTCTACCAGCGCGAGGGCACCAACTGCGAGAACCTCCCGGAGACCCACGACTTCCTCAAGCGGGTCCGCAAGGAGATCGACGCCAACTACCCGGACACCGTGCTGCTCGCCGAGGCCAACCAGTGGCCGGAGGACGTCGTCGACTACTTCGGCGACTACCGGGCCGGCGGCGACGAGTGCCACATGGCGTTCCACTTCCCCGTGATGCCACGGATCTTCATGGCCGTACGGCGGGAGAGCCGCTACCCGGTCTCGGAAATCCTGGCCAAGACACCGGCGATCCCGTCCGGCTGCCAGTGGGGCATCTTCCTGCGCAACCACGACGAGCTGACCCTCGAAATGGTCACGGACGAAGAACGCGACTACATGTACGCGGAGTACGCCAAGGATCCGCGGATGCGGGCCAACATCGGCATCCGGCGTCGGCTGGCGCCCCTGCTGGACAACGACCGCAACCAGATCGAGCTGTTCACCGCGCTGCTGATGTCCCTGCCCGGATCCCCGATCCTCTACTACGGGGACGAGATCGGGATGGGCGACAACATCTGGCTCGGCGACCGGGACGCCGTACGCACCCCGATGCAGTGGACGCCCGACCGGAACGCCGGCTTCTCCTCCAGCGACCCGGGACGGCTCTTCCTCCCCACGATCATGGACCCGGTCTACGGCTACCAGGTCACCAACGTGGAGGCGGCGATGGCCTCGCCGTCCTCGCTGCTGCACTGGACGCGCCGGATGATCGAGATCCGCAAGCAGAACCCGGCGTTCGGCCTCGGCTCGTACACCGAACTGCCCTCGTCCAACCCCGCGGTGCTCGCCTTCACCCGTGAGCACGGGGACGACCTCGTGCTGTGCGTGCACAACTTCTCGCGGTTCGCGCAGCCGACGGAGCTCGATCTGAGGTCCTTCAGCGGGCGTCATCCGGTGGAGCTGATCGGCGGGGTGCGCTTCCCCGCCATCGGTCAGTGGCCCTACCTGCTGACTCTCGCCGGACACGGCTTCTACTGGTTCCGCCTCCGCAAGGACGCGCCCGCCGCCTGACCGGGAGTCGCGGCACAGGCCCCGTGGGGGGCGGGTTTAGCCGCGCCGCCCCCGGGCAGCTACCCCCCAAAAGGAACAGTTGGGTCCCCTACATGTTTCAACTTGGGGGTTGGTTCCAGTGGGTGGTGGGGCGAGTGG
>NZ_JBHVWF010000156.1:0-17450 GCF_042882365.1 Streptomyces sp. NPDC058221
GTGAGGCCGTCATGCCCAGTGCCGCGCGCACCGGGTCACCGGGGACGAGATGGATCATCAGGAACGCGGCTGTGACGAGCACCCACAGCGACACCACCGGGCTCACCGCCGCGGCACTCGCCGCTGCGGCCGCCCACGGGCAGGATCCGCTCGCCCTCGACGAGGCCGCCGACGCCCGCACCCCCTCACCCGCGCTGCGCGCGGTCGCCCGCAAGCTCGGCCGTCAGCTGATGCGGGCCGCCCGCGCGACCTGGCCGAGCGGCGAACTCGACGCGCTCGCGCAGGCCCGCCCGCGCGGCGCCCATCAGCCCGTCGTGCTCGGCCTCACCGCCCGTGCGGCAGGGCTCGGGCCCGCGGACGCCGCCCACTGCGCCGCCTACGAGGCGGTCAGCGGACCGGCCACCGCGGTGGTCCGGCTGCTCTCCCTCAACCCGTTCGAGGCCACCGCCGTCCTCGCCCGGCTCGCCCCCGAACTCGACCGGGTCGCCGGACTGGCTGCCGCAGCCGCCCGCGGAAGCATCGACGATCTGCCCGCCGCATCGGCCCCGCTGCTCGACATCGCCGCCGAGGCCCACGCCGGCTGGGCGGTCCGGCTGTTCGCCTCGTAATCCCACCCGCAGACCCGCTCGTTGCCCGACACAGCTCAGGAGCCGCACCATGCACCTCGATCACTCCCACTGCGGCCCGGCCGCGGTCGGCGCCGACGCCGCCCGCCCCGACGGCACCCGGCGGGCCCTGCGCATCGGGATCGGCGGACCGGTCGGCTCCGGCAAGACCGCCACCGTGGCCGCGCTCTGCCGCACCCTGCGCGACCAGCTGTCCCTCGCCGTCGTCACCAATGACATCTACACCCGGGAGGATGCCGCGTTCCTGCTGCGCAACGCGGTCCTGCCGCCCGAACGGATCCAGGCCGTGGAGACCGGCGCCTGCCCGCACACCGCCATCCGAGACGACATCTCCGCCAACCTCGAAGCCGTCGAGGACCTGGAGGACGCGGTCGGGCCCCTCGACCTCATCCTCGTCGAGTCGGGCGGCGACAACCTCACCGCCACCTTCTCCAAGGGGCTCGTCGACGCCCAGATCTTCATCATCGACGTGGCGGGCGGCGACGACATCCCGCGCAAGGGCGGCCCCGGGGTCACCACCGCCGACCTGCTCGTGATCAACAAGACCGACCTGGCGCCGTACGTCGGATCCGACCTCGGGCGGATGGCGCAGGACGCAGCCGAGAAGCGCGGCGAACTGCCCGTCGCCTTCACCTCGCTCACCTCAGGCGAGGGCGTCGCCCCCGTCGCCGACTGGGTTCGGGGGCAGCTCGCCTCCTGGACCGCATGAGCGTCCACGCCACCGCGCGTGTCACCGCCGTGCGCGACAGCGGTGGCGCCACCTCGCTCCCCGTCCTGGAGAGCGAGGGGCCGCTCGCCCTGCGGCGGACCCGGGCCGTGACCCCCGGAACGGCCCGCGTCACCGTGGTCGGCGCGATGAGCGCACCGCTCGGCGGTGACCGGCTCGCCATCGAGGTGCGCGCCGGGGCCGGCACCCGGCTCACCGTCGACTCGGCCGCTGCCACGGTCGCCCTCCCCGGCCCCGGACCGGCCCGCGAACCCGCACGCTACGACGTACTGCTGACCGCGGGGGAGGGGACGGACCTCAGCTGGCTGCCGGAACAGCTCATCTCCGCACACGGCAGCGAACTGATCATGCGGACCACCGTGGAACTGGCCCCTACCGCACGGCTGGTGCTGCGCGAGGAGCAGATCCTCGGCCGGCACGGCGAGACCACCGGCACCCTCCGCAGCAGGCTCACCGTCCGCCGGGCCGGTCGCCCTCTCCTGGACCAGCAGGTGGCGTACGGGCCCGGCGCCCCCGGCGGATGGGACGGCCCGGCCGTGCTCGGCGGGCATCGAGCAGTCGGTCAACTACTGTTCGTGGAACCGTCATTCGACGAGAAGGCACCGGAAAGCAGGCTGCTGGGGCCGACCGCCGCACTCACCCGTCTCGCGGGGCCCGCAGTACTGGTGACCGCGGTGGCCGCCGACGCGAGAGAGCTGCGGACGGTGCTGGAGCGTGCGCACGACGAGCTGACGGACCTGTCGGTCCGCTGACCGCCCGCCCGTCCTGCCACGCAAAGCCTGCGTGCCCGGGGAGGGAACGGGCGGCAGGGTCTGCTCCGCCGGCCGCCCGCCCCCCGTATCGGGCCCCCGGCTCACACCGTGCGGTCGTACCGCTCCAGCCAGGCGTCCTCCGCCGCGTAGTCGAAGAGTCCCCTGCCGTACGACCGGACCATCGCGGGGTAGGCGTCCGTCCAGTCGCGCCCCGCCAGCTGTCCGGTGATCCATTCGACGGTCTCCGGGAGCGACTCGGCGTAGCCGGTCACCGGGCGGTACCCGAGCTCCCGTTCGGCAGCCGTCATGTCGTACACGATGGGGTGCGGGGCGCCCCAGGGCGACAGGCCGACCCCCTCCGGTGACGCGGCACCGGGCATCAGTACCGTCTCCGTCTCACGCCCCAGCACCGCGTCGACCGCCTCGCCGATCTCCGCGACCGTCGGTGCCTGCGGGTCGGCGGCGTTGAGCACCCGGGAGCCGGGGCGCAACGCGGCCAGCCGGATCAGCTCGGCGATGTTGGCGGCATGGACCGGATGGAAACGCGACCGCCCCTCGTACGCCAGCACGCGCCGGGTGCGGCCGTCCAGCGCACGCTTCACGAAATACAGCTCGCGCGGCGAGCGGCAGTACGGACCGTGGACCGCGCCCGCCCGCAACAGCGTGACGGGCAGCGTGTCACCCGCTGCGAGGAGATCCCTCTCCAGCCGGATCTTCCGGGCCCCGTAGGTGTCCTCGCCGGGCGGGACGGTGGGCTGCGACTCCGGGATCGGCACCGGATAGCACGGTGACCCGTCGGGTTCGCCCTGCGTGTCGAAGCTGCGGCCGCGGTCGTCCTCGTACACCGCGCCGCTGGACACGACGACGGCCGACCCGATCCGGTCCGCCAGGTCCGTCAGCTGCCGGGCGTGCTGCGCCCCGTACGCCACCATGTCCACCAGCACGTCGCAGCCGTCTCCGAGCGCCGCCGCGAGGGCTCCGTCCTCGTCGCGGTCCAGCGCCGCCGTCCGTACCTCCGCGTCCCACCGCTCGTCACGGCCGCCGCCACGCGAGGCGGCGGTCACCGCCCAGCCGTCCCCGACGAGCGAGCGCACCGCCGCCCGTCCGATCTGACCGGTCGCTCCCAGCACCCATGCGTGTCCCTTGCTCATGCACCGCACGCTAGATCGCTCCCGGAGCCCCGACCAGCCGGGTTCACCGAACGCGAATCCGCCCTCAGCGTCGGAGTCTCGGGAACTTTCCCGGGTGTTCCGCTTGTTGGGCCGCTTTCGCCTTGGACGCGTACTCATCGACGTACTCCTGGCCGGAGAGTCCGAGGATCGCGTACATGATCTCGTCGGTGACGGCCCGGATCGCCGCCTTCTCGTCCTCCAGGCCGGCGTACCGGGAGAAGTCCAGCGGCTCGCCGAAGCGGATGGTGACCTGCTTGATGCGCGGTACGACCTTGCCGGGCGGCTGGATCTCGAACGTGCCGACCATGGCGCACGGCACCACGGGCACCCCCGCCCGAATGGCCATGACCGCGACACCGACCTTGCCCTTGTAGAGCCGCCCGTCGTGCGAACGGGTGCCCTCCGGATAGATGCCGAGCAACTCGCCCTTGCTCAGCACCCCGAGCCCTTCACGGATTGCCGCCTGCCCCGCCTCCTTTCCGGACCGGTCCACCGGGATCTGGCCGGCGCTCCGGAAGAACGCGGCGGTCAGCCGCCCCTTCACGCCCGGACCGGTGAAGTACTCCGCCTTCGCCAGGAAGGTGATGCGCCGTCTGATGATCGCGGGCATCAGGAAGTGGTCGGAGAACGACAGATGATTGCCGGCGACGATGGCCGCCCCGTCCGTCGGAATGTGCTCCGTGCCCTCGATGACGGGCCGGAAGGACAACCGCAGCAGCGGCCCCAGGACGACGTACTTGAGCAGGTAATAGAACATGGGGCGCTCCTAGCTCGGCCGGGTCGGCTCCACAGCGGCGTTCCGCCATGTCAGCGAAGCCCCTCGGCGGGTGACACCAGATGTGCAGCCGTCATTGCGTCTACCCGGCGCCGGACGGGTCGATGCTGGCCGGGGCGCTGACTTGTGCGCCCCGGCGGCCGGGCGTGAACTCGCCACCGCAGAAGACCTGCGCCGGCCGGGCCGCCGGTCAGGCGGAGCGGCGCTGTTCGTGGACGGCCTTCATCAGGTCCTCGATGGCCGCCCGGGTCTCGACGTCGCGTGCCTCGTCGATCGCCTCGAGCGCTGCGGCAGCGGCCTCGCGGATGTGGTGAGGGAGGTTGTCGGCGGCCGTGAGCTGGTAGGCGGCCTTACGGCGTGCCGTGCGTTCGGCCGGGTCCACCGCGTCGGGGCCGGAGAGCGGGAAGACCGAGACCCCGTAGGCGGATATCCCGAGCACCACCATGTCCCCGATCCCGTCGGCGTACCCGAGCGCTGCGGCCTTGCCCCGGTCTTCCTGCAGGGCCGTGGACATGCGGCGGCGGGACAGGGCCGTGCCCAGGGCGGCGCCGCCTCCCAGCGAGAGTCCGCAGGTGACGGCGAGGAACGGGCCGTCCCAGACGAGGCCGGTCAGTGCTCCGAGTACCGCGAGCACGACCGTCCACGCGGCCGCACTCCGTACGCCAGTCGTCTCGGGTGTGTTGTCCATGAGGGGAGTGTCCCAGCCCGGCCCGCCCCCGCCGGATCCGGGTACCCGGTGCAGTGGAGCCACGACACCGCCCCTGCTGGATGTCCGGCAGGGGCGATGTGCTGGGTTGGACCGGTCGCTCCGGCTCAGGCGCGGCTGCGCGTCACCGGTTGAGGCTCCCGCCGTCGAGCGGCGGGTAGGCGTTCTGCACGAGTTCCTGGAACTGCGCGGAGAACCAGTGGCCCGCGAGCGGGGAGTCCGGCAGGGCACCGGTCAGGTTGTTGCCGTTGCGTCCGTTACCGGTGTACGTGGGGTCGCACATCCGGTCGAAGCCCTTGCCCTCGTCGTTGTCGATGGGGGCGCTGTTGCCGTCCGACTCGCCCGGGGGCTTGGCCCAGACGTATGCGTCGATTCCCGGCTCGGGGGCAGTGGTGGGACGCTCGCCGATTCCGGCGCCGCTCTGGTTGCACCAGTTGCCCGCGTGGATGCGCCGGTCGATCCGGCCGCCGTCGACATAGGCGTCCACACTGGTCGTCGGCCCGGGGCCGGCGGGCCGGTCGCTGCCGCCCCAGCCGTTGCGGGCGGTGTCGATCAGCATGCCGATGTCCGAGGCGAAGCCCTGGCTCACCAGCTCGGTGCGCAGCGCCTGGGCGAAGGACAGCTCATCGACGTAGTAGTTCCAGTCGACCCACTTGGACTGGCGGACCTGGGTGCCGTTCACCGTGTCGGTGACGGCGAAGTTCGGCTCCTTCAGCGCCGAGTAGTTGGCCGTGTTGACGATGAAGCCGGTGACGTCGGCGACCGTGGCGCCCTCGGTCGTGGCGGCCTTCTTGAACTCCTGGGCGGCCGGGACGAAGTTGGAGTCCCAGCCGAGCCAGCCGTGATGGGCGGCGTCCACGTAGTTGTAGACGTTGGGAATGGCACCGAGAGTGTGCAGGGCGTAGCCGACACCCTTCTCGTAGTTGCCGTTCGCCTTCATCGTGGCGCAGGCCTCGGTGGAGCCTTCCGAACCGCCCGCGTTGGTGACCAGGTTGGGCAGCGAGTCCGGCTCGATGATGGTGACGATGCGCAGGCTCGCGTACGCCGGGTCGGCCAGGATCTCGGAGATCGGGTCGATGTACTCGTTCTTGTACCGGTCCAGCTCGGTGGGACCGAGTTCACCGTTGGACGCCAGCGCGGCGCAGTCCCGTCCCGGCAGGTCGTAGATGACGACCTGGAAGAGGTTCGCCCCCTGGTCGAGCGCCGTGTCGAGGTGCTCGCGCAGGCTCTTCGCCTCGGACGATCCCTCGATGGCCGCGATGCGGTCCATCCAGACGAATCCCGGTTCGTCGGCGATGGCGCTGCCGCCCGGTTCGGCCGCCGCCTTGGCGGACCAGTCGGGGTTCACGTATGCCGTGGCGCCCACATAGGGGTTGTCGACCCGTGCCGCCGCCGACGCGGGGGCGGGAATGGCGACCGCCAGTGCCGCGCCCATGGCGAGGGCGGAGAGTGCGGCCAGCCTCCGGCGTAGCCCGTGCATGATGGTGCCTCTGGTTCTCATCGCGGCTCCGTACTCCTCTCGTACGTCTGCGGAGGCTCTCCCGCAGACGGGTTTGTGGGGGTGTTGCCCGGGCCGGGCCCGGTGTTCGTGTCGGGCCGCCGACGCGACGGCGGCCCGTGGTGTCGCCGGCGAGGCCGGCGGTGGTGCCCCCATGGCGGGTACAGCGGGGTGGATGGAGGACCCGCCACCGGGAGTTCGGTGTGGTGGCCTGCGGCGGTCAGCGACCGGCCACGGTGCGGTGTCTGCCGCCTGCGGATTGTGTGCTCGCGGCGAAGGTGAACTCGTTCGTCCCGAGGCCGTGACCGCCCTGCCAGATCTCGAACCCGGCCTCCGCGTCGATCAGGCCCTTCACGTCGAAGTCGGTGAGCTCGGTGGCGCCGTCCTGCAGCACGTACGCGACCGAGTCCGCGACCTCGCTCTCCTTGCCCCGGTCCGAGGCCCAGCGGAACGCCCAGTTGGCAGCCCGCACCGCGCGGGCGTCGGCGTCCGGCGCGTTGGTGTGCTTCCACTGCTCGGCATAGCTCGTGTCGCCGACGAACAGATCGAGATCCCCGTTCGGGCCGCCGTACGCGAACAGGTCGGTGGTGGGCCGCGGGACCGTTTCCCACACCGACTCCTGCGAACCGCCCTGGGAGGTGTTGATGTACGAGACACCGGCACCCGGCCCGGCCTCGAAGCCCGGGCCCGGCTTGTTGCCGTACCCGTAGATGTTGTCCAGGTCCATCGGCCAGTGCATGCCGCAGATGTCCATCGTCCCGTAGGACAAGGCGAGTTCGGTGTCGAGCGGGTCCGTGCCGACGGGGACCGTGCCGTTGAGCGCGGCCGGGTAGCCGTCGGGCAGCGGGCGCCCCGGAGCGTAGGTGGCGGGGGCCCGGGGTTGTACGAGCCGGCCGCTGTGGGGGCGGCGGGCCGGGCGACGGCGGTGCCCTCTGCCAGACCCATGGCGAGCAGGCTGCCGCCCAGGCCGCTGCTGAATGTTCTACGTGATATCGACACAAATCCTCCACTGGCGGGTGTCGTTGGGGAGTGGGGGGGATGGAGGCGGGGACGGGGTGGTGCGGGGGACGGGGGTGGTGGCGGGGGGCGGGAGCGGGGAGGTGGAGGTGAGGGGTGCCGGTGGGGCACGCAGTCAGGGCCCGATGCCCCGGTGGGTGACGGTGGAGCGGCCGGGCGAGGAGGGGGTGCAGCAACTGCTGTATACGGGAGCCCCGTTGTCGCCGGAAAGTCAGCGCCGGGCCGTGACCGAGGAGAGGCCGGCCGCGGAGTCTGCGGTGTTCACGAGTTGGAGACCCGGCTTGATCCGGCTGCCGGCCGCCGGGCCGTCCCCGTTGCGGTACCGCGTCTTCGGCGCGCCCGGGCCGCGGCCCTCCCCGCCGCCCAGCGCGGTCCGCACCGCGTCGTAGGCGGGCTTCGGTGTCAGGTTCTCGTCGTACAGGGTGGCCGCGCCCTCGCCGCGGTAGTGCGTGGCCTCCTCGGTGATGTGGTCCGTCATCGCGGCCTTCACCTGCGCCGACGGCAGCGCGGCACCCAGCCGGGCAGCTGGCTGTGCCAGACGAGGGTGTGGCCGCGCACGGTCCGGCCGTGCTGCTCAGGGTTGTCGGTGGCGGACCCGAAGTACTTGCCCTGGGCGGCGGAGAGTTCGTGCAATGTGCCCTGTTGGGCCGCGGCCGCCGGTCCGCCCGTCAGGGTGGCGGTGAGAGTGACGGCGCCGGCCAGGAGGACCGGGAGCCCTCTGGTGCGGCGGTGCCTGCAGCGCTTCACCAAGCTCATGACAAACGCCTTCCTCGACAGGGCGGCGTGGAGCGGTACGGGGTGCGCGGCTGCGCCCCGTACCGCCCGTCTCGTCGTCCCGTATTGGGGGGAGAAGGGAGGGGAGTGGAGTGTGCAAGTCTTGATTGTGGGAGCGCTCCCAAAGTGGCGTGGTGATAGGCACCTGTCAAGACTTAAATCACAACTGCCTTACGGGCACGTTAACTCGGCCATGCGTTGAACGGGCCCTCCGCGAAGCCCAGTTGCCGGCTCTTGAGGAGTGCTGCCCGGGCGTCCCGATGTGAGCTCGCCGGTCGCTGCGGGAGGCGACCGTACGCCTGGTGCGAGTGCCGGGCGTCGGCACCCGCCGACCGGGCGGAAGCGTTCGCATTCGCGTGCGGGCGAACCGTGCGGAGCTCTCACCGGCGCGCGGCTGTGAAAGCAGGAGTGGATACGTTCGGTGACGTACGGGGCACCTCGCGTTGTGGGTGTGCGGGTGACGGAGACCCTCGGAGGCGACGCGGAGCGCGTGGGGAGCGATGTCACGCGTCGGGCGGGGACCGGCGGACAACTGCCTGACGGGGGATGCGCACGAGCCGCACCGCGGCATGGCGGATCGCTGGCGACGGATGGGTTCGTGTCCCGCGGCGCCGGCGGCTCTCGGGCGGGAGGCCCGTCGGCCGCGTGCTGACCTGTATCGGCACAGAGCGACATACGGCGTGCCGGGGATGTGGGCGGTGAGCGGGACGGGAGGTGTGCCGGGCGTCATGTTCCGTGTATGCGATGGTGTACGCCCCCTTGCCTCCCCACGCGATCCGCGGGGCGCGCGGGGGTGGCGAACTTGCCCGTCCGGCGGACCGTGAGTGCCTCGTTCCTGACCGGTGTGCGCCCGGTCGGGCGGCGAGGGTGAGGCGGCAGTCAGCCCGGTCCGCACCGCGACGGTGCCCCGAACGGGCCGGTGCGCCCGTCCGCCACAGCGCGGGCCGGGACGGGCGCCGGACGTGCGTGCCGACCCCGGTCTCCGTACGCCGGCCGGACCGGCCCGGTGACCGGAGAAGGGGCGCCCGGCGTGGCTGCTTGAGACGGCGGCGGCGCCGGGGTGATCTGGCCGGGACCACGGTCACCAGCCACTGATCCCAGGAGCCCTTCATGCGCGTGCGCGCCTCACTTGCCACCGTCGCTCTGCTCACCGTCGGCATGGCCGTGCCCGCTGCGGCGGCCACGCCCCCGGCGCCGGACGGGGGACTCTTTCTGACGGTCTCCGGCAGCGAGAACACCTGGATCCGCGGGGTCGCGCTGCACTGCCCGCCCAACCCTGACGACCGGCATCCCGACGCGGCAGGCGCCTGCGCGGCGCTCCACCAGGCGGACGGTGACTTCGACGCGCTCCCCGGCGACCCGCATCCGTGCACCTACACGTACGACCCGGTGACCGTCACCGCCGAGGGCGAACGGCGGGGCGATGCCATCGCCTGGCAGCGCACCTTCCCCAACGCATGCGCGATGGACGCGGCCACCGGCCCGGTGTTCCGCTTCTGAGTCCGGCCGGCCCCGGGCCGCTACGGGCCCGGCTCAGGTCTCGCGGGTGGCGACCATTCCGATCGTGATCAGCCCCAGCACCACCCAGCCGAACCAGAGCCAGCCATTGCTCCCCAGCGCCACCGTGTAGGCGGTGACAGCCACCAGGGCCCCTACGGTGAGTACTCCCATGGTCTTCGTGGATCCGGACATGCGCGCACGCTCCTCGCCCGGCCGCGCGGCCGTGACTGCCATCGTCACCCCGGAGGCATGCCCACCGCTACTGTCCGCGCGCCTGCAACGAGGCGAGATACGCGTTGTACGCGTGGAGCTCCTGGTCACCGTCGCGCTCCGCGGCCCGGTCGGAGCGCTTCGCGGTGCGCTGGTCGGAGCGGTACCACTGGAAGACCAGGGCGAGCAGGACCAGGACCGACGGGATCTCGCTGAACGCCCAGGCGATCCCGCCGGCCGCGTTCTGATCGGACAGGGCATCGATGCCGAGGGAGGCCGAGGGGTTCTTGTAGACCTCGACCATGGGCTGGGACGCCATCATGAGCGCGATGCCGAAGAACGCGTGGAACGGCATCCCGGCGAACAGCTCCAGCATCCGCAGCAGGTAACCCGGGCGGTGCGGTCCCGGGTCGATGCCCATGATCGGCCAGAAGAAGACCAGACCGACCCCGAGGAAGTGCAGCATCATCACGAGGTGCCCGGCCGTCGAGCCCATCAGGTAGTCGAAGAGCGGGGTGAAGTACAGGCCGTACAGGCTGGCGATGAAGAGCGGGATGGTGAACACCGGATGCGTGACGATCTTCATGTACCGGCTGTGCAGCAGCATCAGCAGCAGTTCGCGGGGTCCCTTGTGGCCACGTGCGGCGACCGGCAGCGCACGCAGCGCGAGTGTCACGGGTGCGCCCAGCAGGAGCAGGATCGGTGACAGCATGCTGATCACCATGTGCTGCACCATGTGCACGCTAAACATGACCATGCCGTAGTCGTTGAGCTTGGTGCACATCACCAGGGCGATGGTCAGCACGCCGATGACGAAGAAGACGATCCGGTTGACCGGCCAGGCGTCCCCGCGCCTGCGGAGCCGCGCCACCGCGTATGCGTAGAGGACCACGGCGAGCACGCAGCCGATCAGGAAGATCGGGTCCGCGGAGAACTGGAGCCCGCGTCCCAGCGTGAACGGCGGCAGATCCATGTTCATGCCGTGCCCGCTGTGATCCATCTGTTCACTCCTGATGGGGGCGCCGGGACGTCCCCGTTTCGTGCCGGTTGTCCCGACCAGAGTAGAACCGCCCCCGGCCGCTCCTGCGGCCGGGGGCGGTCCTCAGTGGGTGGTGCCGCTCAGAGCACGCACTCGGCCTCCGCGTACCGCTCGGCCGGGACCGTCTTCAGGGTCTCCACGGCGTCCGCGAGCGGGACCATGGTGATGTCCGTGCCGCGCAGCGCCGTCATCATGCCGAATTCGCCGCGGTGCGCCGCCTCCACCGCGTGCCAGCCGAAGCGCGTCGCCAGGACCCGGTCGTACGCGGTCGGCGTCCCGCCGCGCTGTACATGGCCGAGGATCACCGGGCGGGCCTCCTTGCCGAGGCGCTGCTCCAGCTCGATGGAGAGCTGGGTGGCCACGCCGGCGAAGCGCTCGTGACCGTAGATGTCCTTGACGCCCGACTCGAACTCCATGGAGCCCTCGCGCGGCTTGGCACCCTCGGCGACCACGACGATCGCGAACTTCTTGCCGGCCGAGAAGCGCCGGCCGACCAGCTCGGTCAGCTCGTCGATGTCGAAGGGGCGCTCGGGGACGACGACGGCGTGCGCGCCGGCCGCCATGCCCGAGTGCAGGGCGATCCAGCCGGTGTGCCGGCCCATGACCTCGACGATCATGACGCGCTGATGCGACTCGGCGGTCGTCTTCAGCCGGTCGAGGGCCTCGGTGGCCACGCCCACAGCGGTGTCGAACCCGAAGGTCACGTCGGTGGAGGCGATGTCGTTGTCGATCGTCTTCGGTACGCCGACGATCGGCAGCCCCGCCTCGGACAGCAGGTTCGCCGCCTTGAGGGTGCCCTCGCCGCCGATCGGGATGATCGCGTCGAGACCGAGGTCGTTGACATGGCCCCTGGCCTGTTCCACGCCACCGCGCAGGTGAGCGGGCTGGACCCGGGAGGAGCCGAGGATCGTGCCGCCACGGGCGAGGATGCCGCCGACCGCGTCGAGGTCGAGCTTGCGGTAGTCGCACTCCAGGAGGCCCCGCCACCCGTCGTGGAAGCCGATGACCTCGTCACCGTGGTCGACCACCGCACGGTGGACGACGGAACGGATGACCGCATTGAGGCCGGGGCAGTCGCCACCGGAGGTGAGCACACCAATTCGCATTGCCCGGGAAACCTTTGCAACGTGGGCCGACGACCGGACCACGTCGTCCGGCTGGAATCCCGCCACCCTACCGGCGCAGGGTGGCGGGACCGAACCGGGCGTCCGCCTGCTGGACGCCGCTCAGCTGAGCGAATTTCGCCTCATCAGGCGGGCTGTGTCGCCGAGGCGATCCGCTCGGCACGCAGCGCCTCGTACCAGCGGTCGTCGGTCGGCGGCAGGGCGTTCACATCGAGCGCCAGCTTCAGCAGCAGGTCCGCGATGAGCGGGTTGCGCGCCATCACGGGCCCGTGCATGTACGTACCGAAGACGGTGTCGTTGTACGCGCCCTCGGTGCCGTCCCCGGTGCCGTTGCCCCGGCCGAACTGCACCCGGGCGAACGGGCGTGCCGTCGCGCCGAGATGCGTGACGCCCTGGTGGTTCTCGAAACCGGTCAGCGGCGGCAGCCCGAGCTGCGGGTCGATGTCGCCGAGCACGTCGCCGACGCACCGCTCACCGTCACCGCGGGTGGAGATCACGTCGAGCAGGCCGAGGCCCTGCTCGCGCTCACCGAGGTCGTTGACGAACTCGTGGCCCAGGATCTGGTACCCGGCGCAGACCGAGAAGATGATCGCGCCGTTGGAGGCGGCCCGGCTGAGACCGCCGTCGCGGCGCAGCCGCTCGGCGGCGAGCCGCTGCGGACGGTCCTCACCGCCGCCGATCAGATAGATGTCGCCCGACGTGGGGACCGGCTGGTCGCTGCGCACGTCGACGCGCGACACATCGAGACCGCGCTGACGTGCCCGGCGCTCCACCACCAGCGCGTTGCCCTGGTCGCCGTAGGTGCTCAGCAGGTCCGGGTAGACCCACACCAGCCGCAGGCTGTTGTTGCTCATGCTTCGTCCTCTCCGGGGGTGGCCGGGGCCGGGGTCAGTTGCCGACACGACGGCGCAGATCCTGGAAGGCGGTGTAGTTGGCGATGACCTCGATACGCCCGGGCGGTGCCTGCTGCACGGCCTCGTCGAGGTTCTCGCAGACGCGGAAGTCGAGACCGGCCACCTCCAGGCGGACCGCGAGGTCCAGCTTGCGGTCGCCGAGCACGAAGATCGGGTGACCCGCGAGCTGGGTGTAGTCGACGTCCCACAGCCAGGACGTGTCCGTGCCGTCCGCGCCACGGGCGTTGACGGAGAGGACCACCGGGGTGGGCGGCGGGTCGATCAGCGAGAACGTCTCCAGCCAGCCGGCCGGGTTCTTCGCCAGCAGGAGCCGCAGCTCACGGCCGAGGAAGGTGACCACGTCGTAGCGGCCGGCGACGGCCTGTACGTGGTACATCCGCTCCAGGGCGACCTGGGGCGGCACACCGAACACGGCTGCCACGGCGGCCGAGCTGGTGGCGTTGGCCTTGTTGGCGCGGCCGGGCAGCTGGAGGTGGATCGGCCAGGCCGAGCCGTGCGGGTCCAGTACGTAGTCACCGTTCAGGACCCAGCTGGGCGGCGGGCGGCGGAAGCCGCACTGACCGCAGAACCAGTCGTCGCCGGGGCGCTGCATCACACCGCCGCAGGACGGGCAGGACCAGGCGTCGTCCTTCCACGCCTGGCCGGCCGCGACCCACACCACGTTGGGGGAGGAGGACGCCGCCCACACGATCAGCGGGTCGTCGGCGTTGGCGATGATCACGGCCTTCGAGCCGGACAGCCCCTCGCGCCACTTCTCGGCGAGCATCCGGGTCTCCGCGGCCCGGTCCAGCTGGTCGCGGGAGAGGTTGAGCAGCGCGATCACCTTGGGTGTCGTGTCGCGGGCGACCCCGGCCAGGTACTTCTCGTCCACCTCGATCACGCCGTACTGTGCGTCCGAGCCGCCGGCGAGGGCCGAGGTGATGCCCGCGGGCATGTTGGCGCCGAGCGCGTTCGACACGACCGGGCCCGCGGCCCGCAGTGCCTCGGCGATCAGCCGGGTCGTGGTCGTCTTGCCGTTGGTCGCCGACACCAGGATCACGTCCAGGTGCTGTGCCAGCCGCCCGAGCAGGTCGGGGTCGAGCTTGAGCGCCACCCGGCCGCCGATCACCGATCCGCTGCCCCGCCCGGCTGCCCGCGACACCGCCGCAGCGGCCTTGCCCGCCGTCACGGCCAGCTTGGCCCGCGGCGACAACGGGTCCGTGTTGCCTGCCATCGTCCTAGATCCTCCTTGCATCGGTCCGCGCCCAGCCTATCGATGTCCGGCGCGCCCAAGGCACGTCGGCACCGCCCGGGCCGTGGAGTTCCCGTGGAACGTACGATGACCGCCATGCGAAACCGTCCGATCCCCGGCAGTTCCGGACTCGTCCGGGCCATGAGTCTGCTCGGTGATCCCGTGCTGCACGGCGCGTGCGAGCCGGTCACGGACTTCGGGCCCTCGCTCGCCCGGCTGGTCGAGGACCTGTACGCCACGATGTACGCGGCGCAGGGCGTCGGGCTCGCCGCCAACCAGGTCGGTGTGGCACTGCGGGTGTTCGTCTACGACTGCCCGGACGACGAGGACGTCCGTCATCTCGGGCACCTCGTCAACCCCACCCTCGTCGAGGCGGACGGCATCACCGTGCGGGGCCCGGAGGGGTGTCTCTCACTGCCGGGCATCGAGGCCGGCACCCCGCGCTTCGACCACGCGGTCGTCGAGGGGATGACGGTCGAGGGCGAGCCGGTGCGGATCAGCGGTACCGGCTTCTTCGCCCGCTGCCTCCAGCACGAGTGCGACCACCTCGACGGCACCGTCTATACCGACCGGCTGACCGGACTGCGCCGCAGGCGGGCCCTGCGCGCGGCCCGCAGGACGCCCTGGGGGCGTACCGGCTGACCGGACGCAGGCGCGTCTCAGAACCCGGGGCCGCCGGGACGGTCGCCCGCCGCGGCCAGCCTGCCCCACAGCAGATCGGCCAGGCTGCTCACCAACTGGGCTCTGGAGCAAGGGCGTTCCCCCAGCCACCAGTCGCCTGCCGCATGCATCATGCCGACGATGCCGTGGCCCCAGATCCGGGCCATGACCTGGCTGTCCGGCCCGAGGTCCACCCGCTCGGCGATGACCATGGCGAGCTCCTCGCCCAGGCGGCGCAGCAACGGGGCCGAGTGCCGCCCCACGTCGAAGCCCTGCTCGGGCGAGGGTGTCGCGTCGTCGGACGGGTGCATCAGGAACCGGTAGACCTGGGGACGGGCCTCGATCGCCGCGAGGTAGGTGTCGAGCGTCGCCTCGACCCGGGCGCGGCGGTCTGCGGGGGCGTCGAGCGCGGCCCGGAGCGCGATGAGCAGCGCGTCGGTGTGCCGTTTGGCCAGGGCGCGGTAGAGACCGCCCTTGTCGCCGAAGTGCCGGTAGAGAATGGGCTTGGTGATCCCGGCCTCTGCGGCGATGGCGTTCATCGAGGCCCCGGGGCCGTCCCTGAGCACCACGCGGTCGGCGGCCTCGAGCAATTCGCGGCGGCGGCGCTCGGCCGCGGTCCGCTGTCGCTCGGCCTGTCGTGTGGTCTCCATACTGTTTCTCCCACCCCTGGCCGTGCTTGTCCGTCCTGCCTGCGCAACGTAACACCCTGCCCAGCGGTGCGCGGATCGGTGGCCGACCGGTTGACAGAGGCTACTTGCCGGTAACAGACTGTTGTTACCGCAAGTAACGAAAGATTTTTGACGGCAGTACGTGGAGGGGAAAATGGCCGAGTTCACGCTCGAGCTCAACGACGACCAGAAGCAGGTCCGTGACTGGCTTCACGGCTTCGCCGCGGATGTTATCCGGCCGGCGGCTTCGGAGTGGGACGAGCGTGAGGAAACGCCCTGGCCCGTCATCCAGGAGGCGGCCAAGGTCGGCATCTACTCCCTCGACTTCTACGCCCAGCAGTTCTTCGACCCGACCGGTCTCGGCATTCCGGTGGCAATGGAGGAACTGTTCTGGGGTGACGCGGGCATCGGCCTGTCGATCGTCGGTACCGGCCTTGCGGCCGTCGGCGTCCTCGCCAACGGCACCGAGGAGCAGATCGGCACCTGGATCCCGCAGATGTACGGCGACGTGAACGATGTGAAGCTCGCCGCCTTCTGCTCCTCCGAGCCGGACGCCGGCTCCGACGTCGCCTCGATGCGCACCCGCGCGGTGTACGACCAGGCCAAGGACGAGTGGGTGCTCAACGGCACCAAGACCTGGGCGACCAACGGCGGCATAGCCAACGTCCACGTCGTGGTCGCGGTCGTGGACGCGGAGCTCGGCTCCAAGGGCCACGCCTCCTTCATCGTGCCGCCGAATACCCCTGGGCTCTCCCAGGGCCAGAAGTTCAAGAAGCACGGCATCCGCGCCTCGCACACCGCCGAGGTCGTCCTGGAGGACGTGCGCGTCCCGGGTCACTGCCTGCTGGGCGGCAAGGAGAAGCTCGACCAGCGCATCGCGCGGGCCCGTGAGCGAGCCGCCTCCGGTGGCGGCGAGCGGGTGAAGAACGCCGCGATGGCCACCTTCGAGGCGTCCCGCCCGGCCGTCGGCGCGATGGCGGTCGGCACCGCCCGTGCCGCGTACGAGGTCGCGCTCGACTACGCGAAGACCCGGACGCAGTTCGGCCGCCCGATCATCGACAACCAGGGCATCGCCTTCCAGCTCGCCGACATGCGCACCCAGATCGACGCCGCCAGGCTGCTGGTCTGGCGCGCCTCCTGGATGGCGACCGCCGGCAAGCCGTTCGAGTCCGCCGAGGGCTCCATGTCGAAGCTGTACGCGAGCGAGACCGCCAAGAAGGTCACGGCGCAGGCCATCCAGATCCTGGGCGGCAACGGCTTCACCCGCGAGTATCCGGTGGAGCGGATGCACCGGGACGCCGCGATCTACACGATCTTCGAGGGCACGAGCGAGATCCAGCGCCTGGTGATCGCCCGCACCCTCTCCGGGATGCCCATCCGCTGACCCCTGGTCAGATCCGGCCCGCACGTCCACGGCCCCTGTTCCTGCCGCACCGGCAGGAACAGGGGCCGTGGCGTTTTCGGCGCCGGATGGTGTGCACCTGCCATGCCCCTGTAGATTCCCCGTGAAGGTCGTGACCGGTTGATGGAGGGGAACAGCCCATGCAGAAGTTCACCGCGGGGCGCGTGGCGGCAGCGGCCGCCGCCGCGTTCGGGCTCGTCATCGCCGCGCAGGGCACCGCGTCCGCCGCGCCGACGACGATCGAGGCGACCTTCGGCGGGTACGGCGCATGGAACGCCGACCCCTCGGGCAGCATCCCCGGCGACTCGATCCGCGCCTGCGACACCACCGCCGACGGCTGGGGCATCGAGGTGAAGCTCGACATCGGCCGCAACGGCACCTGGGACCGGGTCGCGAACACCCGCGGTCACAACTCGCCCTACTGCAGCCCGTGGAAGAGCGGCAACATCAAGGAAGGCACGCCCGTGAGCATTCAGGTGGCCAATGTGAACGGCGGGGTCACCTACCCCAAGGGCTCGCTCCTGCTCAGTCACGCCTGAACCGAAACGGGTGGCCTGCGACCTCCCGGTCGCAGGGCCCCCCGCACTGAGAACCCAACGGCTGTGGCTGTCCCCCATATTAGGCGACACCTACGGGGCCGACCGCTACAGTGGGG
>NZ_JBHVWF010000157.1:0-17328 GCF_042882365.1 Streptomyces sp. NPDC058221
GTGGCAGCTGGGGGCCGCGCGGCCGTGAGATCGTGCGGCACGGACGCGCCGTGGGGGGCGCACCGCACCCGGCCCCCCCCCCTCGGCGCATAGGGGCGCACGGGCCCGCCGACGTCACTCCGCGCGCGGGTAGCCGATCAGGTGCAGCCGGTCCCTCTCGTCCGTCCAGCGGAACAGGCCGACCCCCTCCTCGCCCTCCCCGCCCGGGACCCGCACGTTCGCGGGCAGCGACTCCGTGGTCCCGGAGACGACCTCGGCTCTGACCGGGAAGCCGCCGCCCGCCAGCACGTCCGCCGCGTTGCGCACGCTCGTCGCCCCGTACGCCGTGCCGTCGTCGGTCACGGACGCCAGCGTCAGCGCCTTCGCGCCCGCGTTGTCCTCGAAGCAGTAGCCCTTCCTGGCGCTCAGGTCGAACGCCAGGTTCCCGGCCACCAGATAGCTGCCCGAGGGCGACATGACGGCCTGCGGGTACTGGCCCGGCTCGATCGCCGGTTTGTGGCACCGCACCGAGACCAGCGCCTTGCCCGTCTCCGAGCTGTGCACCGTCCACAGATCCTCGGTCGAGGCGTTCTTCGACCCCGTGGCGAGCTTCCACTTCGCCAGCACCACCCCGGGGGCCACCGACGTGGGGACGCCGCTCCTGCTGTCGGCGCCCTTGGGCGCGATGTTCCGGCTGAACCAGCCGCCCTGCACCCAGAACTCCCGCGCACCGCTCACCAGCAGTCCCTTCGAGGTCAGCCCGCGCACCTCGGTGAGCTGCTTGCAGGTCGGGCAGTCCTTCGGGTACTTCAGCGACTTGGCGGGGGCCTTGCTGATCCTGCCGGTCTTCGGGTCCACCACCACGCTGTTGGCCTTGCCGTCGCTGATCACGATGCCGGGGCCGGTGGCGGTGACGGAGGGCACGGTGTTCCACGGCACCTCGACGCGCTGCCGGGCGCCGTCCTCCACGTCGTACACGTCCAGGGAGACGATCGTGGCGGCCGGGGTCAGCGCGTTCTCGCCGATCTTCCCGTACGACCAGGTCACGAAGTACTCGTGGTCCTCCGTGGCGACGCTGAGCACCTTCGGGAAGTGTTCCACGGACGGCGGCCGCCACTTCTCGCCGTTCCAGTCGGCCCGCCCGGTCTTCGAGTCGATGGTGCGGAGCTGGTACTGGTCCGCGCCGGCCCGCACCAGGAACGCGAGGCGCCCCGTCGTCCGGGAGACCGCGTAGTCGGGCGAGGTGCCGATGAGCTCCCAGCCCCGCTGTGTCGTGTACGCGGGCGGGACGGGCAGCTGTGTCGCCGGGCCGGTGCTCTTGCTCACCGGCTTCTTCGCCTTGCCGTCGTCCTTGCCGCCGCCGCCGCCGCAGGTGGCCAGCAGGAACAGCAGGGCGAGCACGATCACTCCGGTGACCAGAGTCAGGCGTACGACCCTCTCCCGCACCGTCCCCTCGGTGACCAGAGTCAGGCGCACGATCTTCTGTCTCATGGTCCCCCCGAAGCGCAATTCCCGACCCCGCGCCGGTCAGCGTAGCAACTGGTTCGTGACTGTTCGCAGTTCGGTTGTGTTCACATTCTGTCCCGATTCCGTACGGAGAACGGGACCGCGCGGCTCCTCGCCGGCCGCCTACAATTCGTCGGTGAACGTCACCCTCCCCACCGCGGACACCCTGCGTGCGGCCCTGGCCGGACTCCTCGACGGGCTCCCGCCCAAGCAGGCCGCCCAGGCCGTCGACCGGCTCATCGCCAGCTACCGGGGGACCACTCCCACCGACGCCCCGGTGCTCCGCGACCGCTCGGACGTCGCCGCGTACGCCGCGTACCGGATGCCCGCCACCTTCGAAGCGGTGCGGTCCGCCCTGCACGCCCTGCGCGAGGCCGCCCCGGACTGGGCGCCCGCCACGCACACCGACGTCGGCGGCGGCACCGGAGCGGCGAGCTGGGCGGTCGCCGGGGCCTGGGACGGGCCGCGGACCACCGTCCTGGACTGGGCCGAACCCGCGCTCGCCCTGGGCCGCGAACTGGCCGGCGCCTCAGGCGTCCCGGCCCTGGACTCCGTCGAGTGGCAGCGGGCCCGGATCGGCGAGGACCTCGATCTCGCCGCCACGGACCTGGTGACCGTCTCGTACGTGCTCAACGAGCTGACGCCGCAGGCCCGCACCGCCCTGGTCGGCGCCGCGGCACGAGCGGCGCAGGCCGTGGTGATCGTCGAACCCGGCACCCCCGGCGGCTACGCCCGCGTCATCGAGGCCCGGGACCTGCTGACCGCCGCCGGGTTCACCGTCGCCGCGCCCTGCCCGCACAGTGACGCCTGCCCCATCGAGCCGGGCACGGACTGGTGCCACTTCTCGGCCCGGGTCAGCCGCTCCTCGCTGCACCGGAAGGTGAAGGGGGGCTCGCTGCCGTACGAGGACGAGAAGTTCAGCTACGTCGTGGCCACCCGCTTCGCCCCGCGGCCGGTGGAGGCCCGGGTCACCCGCAGGCCGCAGATCCGCAAGGGCCAGGTGCTGCTCGAGCTGTGCACCCGGGACGAGGGGCTCCGGCGGGCCACGGTCACCAAGCGGCACGGTGAGCTGTACCGCGCCGCCCGGGACATCGACTGGGGTGACGCCTGGCCGCCCCCGCAGGACAGCCCTTAGCCGCGCAGCTCCTGGGTGCAGCACTTCACGCTGCCGCCGCCCTTGAGCAGCTCGCTCAGGTCCATCGGCAACGGCTCGAAGCCGCGCGCCCGCAGTGGGTCGAACAGGCCGGTGGCGGCCTGCGGCAGCAGCACATGGCGGCCGTCGCTCACCGCGTTCAGCCCGAGCGCGGCGGCGTCCGCCTCCTCGGCGATCAGCGCGTCGGGGAAGAGCCGGGCCAGCACCGCACGGCTGCCCGGTGAGAAGGCGGCCGGGTAGTACATGATCTCGTCGCCCGCCTCGTCGAGCACGCTCAGGGCCGTATCCAGGTGGTAGTAGCGCGGATCGACCAGATCCAGCCCGATCACCGGGCGTCCGAAGAACTCCTGCGCCTCGTCGTGCGAGAGCGGGCTGGACCGGAATCCGCGCCCGGCCAGCAGATACGACGAGGTCACCGCGAAGTCGCCCTCGCCCTCGTTGACGTGGTCGGGCTCATGGATCTCGGTGAAGCCGTGCTCGCGGAACCAGTCGCGGTGGGCGGCCGCCTCGGCGAACCGCTCCTGATACGCGAAACGGGCGCCGAGCACCCGGCCGTCGACCACGGTGGCCCCGTTGGCCGCGAAGACCATGTCGGGCAGCCCTGGGTCGGGGGAGAGCAGCTCCACGCTGTGACCGAGGGCGCGGTACCGGTCGCGCAGGTCCTCCCACTGGGTCTGCGCCAGCGGGAGATCCACGGGCTTGGTGGGGTCCATCCACGGGTTGATGGAGTACGTCACCCTGAAGTGGGCCGGGGCGCACATCAGGTAGCGGCGGGGTGTGGCCCGACGGGTGGGTGTGGTGGCTTCACGAGGCAATGAGGGCTCCTCACGAATCGTCGCGGCGGCATTGGTGGCCGCTGCGGCCGGTGCGTCGCACGGGTGTGTGCGTGAGCCCATGGTGCGCCGTCCCGGGGCCGCCGCGCAGTGAACCGATCGGGTGGTTCCGGGAAGTGATGAGGAGGGGGCCCGGGGGGAGTGGCAAGACGGTACGTATCGGCTCGTACCGCTCCTACGTGCACCGACGGGCCGGCGCATCCGTCATTTCGGGCAAAAAGTGTGAGAGGGCTCACCTCGTGTCACCGCTCTCCGCACCCTGCTTCGGGACTCTGGCCACCCGAGGCGCAGGATGGTGGGACGATGGGCAGGGGCAACGCAAAGGCAAGGGGATAGATGGGCGCCGATTTCGGCCGTAGTCGCGGCTCAGAGAGCAAGTTTTCCCACTGGCTGCGCCGACGACCCAAACCGCAGCAGAGCGAGGTCGACGACACCGCACGGGAGGCACTGCTCCTGGCTGTCGCCGAGGCCGGAATGCCGATTGCGCCCGCAGCCCATCCGGTCGGCTACCGATGTTCGTGTGAACGCATGGGCTGTCCCACCCCCGCCAGGCATCCGATCTCGTTCGCCTGGCAGACGCAGTCCACCACCGACCGCGCCCAGATCGAGCGCTGGGCCCGCAGCCAGTCGCAGGCCAACTTCATCACGGCCACCGGCATGATCCACGACGTTCTCGACGTCCCGCTGTCGGCGGGCGCGCAGGCGCTGGAGCGGCTGCTCGCCGCCGGTATCGACGTGGGCCCGGTGGCCCGCTCCGGCGACGACCGGATGCTCTTCTTCACCGCGACGCGGGGTACGCCGGAGGACGAGGACGAGTGGTGGCCGTGCGAGCTGGACTGCCACCCCGAGACGATGGACGAGCACCCCGGGCTGCGGTGGCACTGCCGCGGCAGCTATGTGCTGCTGCCGCCGGCACGGCTTCCGGGTGAGCTGGATGTGCGGTGGGTGCGGGGGCCGGAGAATCCGCTGCCGGATCCGCTGACGCTGCTGGAGACGTTGACGGACGCGTGTGCGCGGTTCGTCGGGTCCGCGGAGCAGAGCGATGTCGACCACGAGTCGGTGGCCTGGCCGCTGAGCCGGTAGGCGGTGGCCCGGCGGGGGTGGGTGCCGGGGCCGTCCGGGTACGGTTTGCCCTCAATCGCCGGGCGGGCTCGAAAGGATGCCCTCAATCGCCGGGCGGGCTCGGTTTTGCGCTCGGGCGGGCTTGATTCCGGGCCTGGGCCTGGCCTTCCTTCAGGAGCCCTTTGCTGCGGTCAGGCCCGGCAGACGGTTCAGTACCGTCACCTTGCCCGAGCCCGTGTCGCCCTTCTTCGGTACGTACACCAGCTGGCTGGAGACCCGCTCCTTCGTGAGGGTGCTCTTCACCTCGCCGGACAGCAGCGCCCGCACGTCCGGTGAGACCGCCGGGCGCAGCCCCTTCGCCGCGGTCTGCTGCTCGAAGTGCTTGCTGCTGAAGAAGACCAGCGCTCCGCCGTTCTCGGTCTCCAGACCGAGCGGACCGAACGCACCGCTGTTCAGCGGCTGGTCGATGTACTGGTACGAGAACCCCGCCCGCCGGGTGTTCTGCCGCGTGGTGCGCCACAGCGAGGTGGACGCCCCGGGGGTGAAGACGTCGGGCGTGCCCTTCTGCAGATAGCCCGTGTACTGCTTGCTCAAGTCCTCCGGGGCCACCGCCAGTTCGGCGCTGTCCGCCGCTACCGGCCTGGCCCGTCCGTCGGCGTCCTTCGCGAAGCGGGGGAGCCTGGACGTGGCGACGACCGAAAGATAGACGGCCTTCCACCCGGCGTCGGGGCCGGACTTGGAGAAGACGAACAGCCAGCGGGTGTCCTGCTTCCCGTTGTCCTGGTCCCGGTTGGTGTCGGTGTTCGCGACGAACCACCGCGGCCAGCCCGCCTTCTTCGGGATGACATAGTCCGCGTCGGTCAGCTCCAGCGCCCGGTGATTCGGGTTGCCGTCCGGGTTGTTCTTCTGCCGGGCCTTCAGGCCCGCCTGGTTGATCGCCCCGAGCGAGCCGCCGATCTCGTCCTCGTCCAGCGCCGGATCGTAGGCCTCGTCCGCCGCGTTGTACGCGGCGGTGAAGGTCTTCAGGGCCTGCGCGGCCTCAGCTCTCGTCGCCGCCGGCACGACTTCCAGCTCGCCGTGCACCGTCACGCACCCGCTCGCCGTCATGCTCAGCACCGTCGCCGCCGCGAGCCCCGTCGCCAGCCGAACCGGCCTCAGACTTCTCATCCGTTGCTTTCTGCGCCTTCTGATCCGTCGCCCCCACTGACCGTGCGAACCCTACCGGGGCGAGGAACAGTGCGAGCGTGGGGATCAGATACAGCGCCCACACCGTGATCTGGAGAACGGTCGGATCGGGCTGGAAGTTGAAGGTGCCCTTCAGCAGCGTGCCGTACCAGCTGTCCGGCGGGATCGCCGCACTGATGTCGAACGCCCGGTTCTGCAGACCGCCGAGGAACTCCGCCTCCTGGAGGTCGTGCACCCCGTAGGCGAGCACCCCCGCGGCGACGACCACCAGCATGCCGCCGGTCCAGGTGAAGAACTTCGCCAGGTTGATCCTCAGCGCACCGCGGTAGAACAGCCAGCCCAGCACCACCGCGGCGGCGATGCCCAGCACCGCGCCGATCATCGGATGCCAGCCGTCGTCCGCCGCGTGCACCGCCCGCCACACGAACAGCGAGGTCTCCAGACCCTCCCGGCCCACCGCGAGGAGCGCCGTGGCGACCAGGGCGCCGGTGCCCATCGCGAGCGCCGCGTCGAGCTTGCCGTGCAGCTCCGCCTTGAGGTGCCGCGCGGTACGCCGCATCCAGAAGACCATCCAGGTGACCAGGCCGACCGAGAGGATCGACAGCGAACCACCCAGCGCCTCCTGCGCCTTGAACGTCATCTCCTGGGAACCGAACTCGAGCCCCGCGCCGAACGCCAGGCTGACGACGACCGCGATGCCGACACCGATCCAGATCGGCAGCAGCTTGTTCCGGTTGCCCGTCTTCACCAGGTAGGCGATGAGGATGCAGACGACCAGGCTGGCCTCAAGGCCTTCGCGCAGGCCGATCAGGAAGTTGCTGAACACGTTTCGGATTCCTTTCGAGGCGCTGAGGAGGGCATAGGACATGGGACGTGGGAACAGCGCCTAGGAGAACAGCGCCCGGCCCCACCAGTCGTCCTTGTCGCGGACGCCCGGCGGAACGGCGAAGTGCGCCGAACCCACGTGCTGGATGTACTCGTTGAGCGCGTCGTGCGCGGCCAGCCGCCGCTGGAGCGGTACGAACGCCTTTCTCGTGTCGCGCTGGTACGCGAGGAAGAACAGCCCGGCGTCGAGACGGCCCAGCCCGTCCGTACCGTCGGTGAACGAGTAACCGCGCCGCAGGATCGTCGCCCCGGCGTTGCTGTCCGGGTGCGCGAGCCGTACATGGGCGGTCGGCAGCATCGCCTTCAGGAACGGTTCGTCGCGCTCCTTGGCCTTGCCGACCGGAGCGCCCTCGCCCTTGTCACGGCCGAAGACGTCCTCCTGCTCCTGGAGCGGGGCGCGGTCCCAGGTCTCGATGTGCATCCGGATGCGCCGGGCCACCAGGTACGAGCCCCCGGTCATCCATCCCGCCCGGTCCTTCTCGCCGACCCACACGTGCTGGTCCAGGGCCGCGGTGTCGCTGCCCGCGATGTTCCGGGTGCCGTCCTTGAAGCCCATCATGTTGCGCGGGGTCTGGGCGCCGGGCGTCGTCGATGACGTCTTGCCGAAGCCCAGCTGCGACCAGCGGATCGCGGTGCGGCCCATGCCGATCCTGGCCAGATTGCGGATGGCGTGCACCGCGACCTGCGGGTCGTCCGCGCAGGCCTGGATGCACAGGTCGCCGCCGCTGCGGGCCGCGTCCAGGTTGTCGCCCGGAAACCTGGGCAGGTCGACGAGGGCGTCGGGCCGCCGGTCCTCCAGGCCGAACCTGCCCTTGGCGAACAGTGAAGGGCCGAAGCCGACGGTCAGCGTCAGCCGGGACGGCTTGAGCCCGAGCGCCTCGCCCGTGTCGTCCGGCGGGGCCTCGGCCAGGCCGCCGTAGGCCCCGTCGCCGACCGCGTGACCGGCCGTCATCCGCTCGGCCGCCCGGGTCCACTCCTTGAGCAGGGCGACCAGTTCGGTCCGGTCCTTCGTGGTCACGTCGAACGCGGCGAAGTGCAGCCGGTCCTGGACGGCGGTGGAGATGCCGGCCTGGTGCGCACCGTGGAACGGCACCGCCGCACCGCTGTCCGCGGCCGGGACCTGACCGTCGTCGGAGCGGACCGCGGCGACGGCGCCGCCGGCCGCCACCGCACCGAGCGCGAGCCCGGCGCCGCCCCAGCCGAGCAGCGCCCGCCTGGAGGGGGCGCCGCCGGGGCCCGGGGCGGCCGGGGTCCCGGAATCCGGGCTCCCGTCGGTGCCGGCTGCCGTGTTCTGCGTGTCCTCGGACATGCCCGGAGCCTCTCTGTGACGCTTTACTTGGTGACCGCGGCGGCGAGCCTGGAGAGCGGCTCGGCCAGGGCGTTGACCGCGTCCGACAGGTCCTTGCGGTCCGCCTTGCCGACCTTCTCGTACGAGGTGAACCCGTAGGAGGACTTGTCCTTGCGGTAGGTGTCCAGCAGCTTGTCCAGCTCGGCGAACCGCTTGTCCAGGGTGGCGGACAGCGCCGCGTCGTTCTTCGAGGCGATCGGCTTCAGCAGCTCGTAGGACTTCTCCGCACCCTCGACGTTGGCCTTGAAGTCGACCAGGTCGGTGTGGCTGTAGCGCTCCTCCTCACCGGTGACCTTGCCGGTGGCGACCTCGTCGAGGAGTTCCTTGGCGCCGTTGGCCATCGAGGTCGGGGTGATCTCCGCCGTGCCGACCCGCTTCTGCCAGTCGAGCAGGTCCTTGTACAGGGTCGGCGCGAGGGACTTCTCCTCGGCACCCAGCTTCTTGTCCTGCCACAGCGCCTTCTCCAGGCGGTGCCAGCCGGTCCACTTCTGCCCGTCCTCCAGGCCGTCGGCGCGGACGTCGACCTTCGGGTCGATGTCACCGAACGACTCGGCGACGGGTTCGGTGCGCTCCCAGCCGAGCCGGGAGCCGGCGTAGACCTTCTTGGCGGCCTCGATGTCCCCGGCGGCGACGGCGTCGGTGAAGAGCTTGGCCTTCGGCAGGGTCTCGTCGGCCTGTTCCTGGACGTAGGTGCGGTAGGCGGCGACGGCCTTGTCCATCTCGGGGCTGCGCTTGGCTGACTTGCCTCCGCTGATCTCCAGCTTCTGCCGGATGCCGTGGCCCTTCATGCCGGGCTTGCAGGCGACCTCGTACGAACCGGCCTTGATCTCCGCCGTGATGGTGGCTTTCGTGCCGGGGCCGATGTTCTCGCGCTCGGCGACGATGCGGTCGTCCGGGAACAGGACGTAGACCTCGGTGACCTTGGAACCCTTGTTCTGCACGGCCAGTTCGATGTGCCCGGCCGGCAGCTTCTTCTCGGAGACCTCGCAGGAGTCGTCCTTCGCGACGACCTGGACGGCTCCGTCACCCTTGCCGTCGCTCTTCTCGGCGCAGCCCGTGACGGCGGTCAGAGCGGCCACGGTGGCGGCAGCGGTGACGACGGAGAGACGAACGGCTCGCATACGGGCTCCACATGAGGATGAAGGAGAAGGAGGGAAAGGCTGGACACAGCTGGGACACAGGCCGGTGAGGCGGACCTAACTTAACCGAGCCTTAGTTGACCGGTACCCACTCATGCAGTGATTCGGCTCTCACTGCAGGAGAGGGGGAACGGGGCGATCACGACCGACCCATGAACGTACCCGGCAGTGGCAAAGCGAGGGTCAAGCGGTCCGGTCGGGCACCACGAGCGGCACCCCGGTGCGCGGGTGCGGGAACACGTCGACCGGCTGCCGGTAGACCTCGCCGAGCAGCGCACTCGTGAACACCTCGGCCGGCGGGCCGGTCACCGCGATCCGTCCGTCGTGCAGCACGGCGGCCCGGTCCGCGTACGCCGCCGCCAGACCCAGATCGTGCAGCACGACGACGACCGCGTCACCGGCGGCGGCCCGCTCCCGGCAGATCCGCAGCACCAGTTCCTGATGGCGCAGGTCGAGCGCGGCGGTCGGCTCGTCGAGCAGGAGCAGCGGGGCGCGCTGCGCCAGCACCCGGGCCAGTGCGACCCGGGCCCGCTCGCCGCCGGAGAGCGCGGAGAACGGGCGGGCGGCGAACTCGGTGACCTCGGTGGCCGCCATCGCCGCACGGACCGCCGGATCGTCCTGCTCCTCGCGCTCCGTACCGGCCCAGGGCGCCCGCCCCATCCGTACGACGTCCTCCACCGGGAACGGGAAGGAGAGCGCGGCGGACTGCGGCAGCACGGCCCGGCGCAGGGCCAGTTCGGGCGCGGACCAGTCGGTGACCGGCCGCCCGTCGATCCGTACCGCACCGCTGTCGGCGGGCAGATCAGCGGCGAGCGCCGCCAGCAGCGTTGACTTCCCGGCCCCGTTCGGGCCGACGAGCGCCAGCACCTCGCCCGCGTGCACCGTCAGCTCGATGGAGTCGAGCACCTGGCGCCCGCCCAGCCGGACCCGCAGCCCGCGCGCCTCGGCGACCGGCTCGCCGGGGGCGACCGGCGCCGGGAGCTGCCGGTCGCCTACCGCGAACAGTTTCCGCAGCGCCCTCATGCCCAACCACCTTGCCTGCGACGGGTCCTGCGCAGCAGCCAGAAGAAGAACGGACTGCCGAAGAGCGCGGTCAGCACGCCGAGCGGCAGCTCGGCCGGATCGGCCACGGTACGCGCCGCGAGATCACCCGCGACCAGCACCAGCGCACCGCCGAGCGCACTGCCGGGGACCAGGAAGCGGTGTCCGGGGCCGTTCGCCATCCGCAGCAGATGCGGCACCAGCAGCCCCACGAACGAGATGATCCCGGCGACCGCCACCGCGGCCGCGGTCAGCAGCGCCACGACGAGCACCAGCACGACGCGGAGCCTTTCGACGTCGACGCCGAGGTGCCGGGCCGGCCGCTCGCCGAGCGCCAGCAGGTCCAGCTTCCGTGCGTAGAAGGGCGCGAGGGCGAGCCCGAGCACCGCGCACGGCAGCACGGCCAGCACCTTGGGCCAGGTCGCCTGGGCCAGCGAGCCGAGCTGCCAGAAGGTGATCTGGGTGATCTGCGCGTTGTCCGCGAAGAAGATGAACAGCCCGATCAGCGCGCCCGCGAAAGCGTTGACGGCGATACCGGTGAGGATCAGCGTCACCACCTCCGTCCGGCCGCCGGACCGCGACAGCGCGTAGACGAGCAGCACGGTCAGCAGTCCGGCGGCGAACGCGCAGACGGTGATGGTCCAGTTGCCGAAGAAGCTCAGCCCGAGCGCGATCGAGGCGACGGCACCGACCGCGGCGCCCGCCGAGATCCCGATGACGCCCGGCTCCGCCAGCGGATTGCCGAAGACCCCCTGCATCAGGGCGCCCGCGCAGCCCAGGGACGCCCCGACCAGCAGCGCGAGGACGACCCTCGGCAGCCGTACGTTCCACAGGACGCTCTCGCCAACCCGGTCCAGGGCGTGTCCGCCGAGCCCCACGCGGTGCTGGACGGAGGCGAGTACGTCACCGAGCGGGATGCGGTAGGCGCCGAGCCCGGCAGAGAGCAGACAGCAGATCACCAGGGCCGCGAGCAGCCCGGCCGTCAGGGTGACGGCGGTGGAACGACTGGCCCGGGGCGGTGCGCCCGCGTCCGGGATATCCGGCCTGCCTTCGGCCGGCCGGATGCGCTCCTCGTAGGAGGCGGTCACTTGGCCGCCCCGTCCTTCGGGTGGAGCTGGGCCACCAGTTCGCTCAGCACCCGGTCGGTGCGCGGCCCGTAGTTCAGCAGCACCCCGTCGTCGACGGACAGGATCCGGCGGTCCATCCCGGCCGGGGTCTCGGCGACACCGGGGATCTTCACGAGGCCGTCGACACCGCCGACCGATTCGAGGCCCTTGGTCATCACCAGGATCGCGTCCGGGGCCGCCTTGGCCAGCGCCTCGCTGGTGATGGCGGTGAAGTCCTTCTTCAGCCCCGAGGCCTTGCCCGCGTCGACGGCGCCCGCCGCTTCGAGCAGCGAACTCGCCCCGGAATCCCGGCCGCCCAGCAGATAGACGGAGGCGGAACCACGCAGATAGAGGAAGGCCACCCGCGGCTTCCGCTCCCCGTCGGCCGGTGCGGGCACGGACTTGTGGACGGCGTCGATCCGTTCCTGGGTGCGCTGCTCGAGCTCGTGGCCGGACTCCGGTACGCCCAGGGCGGCCGCCACCGTCTCGATCCGGCGGCCGACGTCCGCGAGTCCGGTGGCCGGATCGACGACGACCAGTGGGATCCCGGCATCCCGGATCTGCCCGATGGCCTCGGCCGGTCCGGTCGTGGTGTCGGCGAGGACGACGGTGGGCCTCAGGGACAGGACACTCTCCGCCGACACGTCATGGGCGCGGGTCACCACGGGGAGCTTCTCGGCCTGCTCGAAGGTGGCCGTGATGTCGCGGGCCACGACCTGCTTGCCGAGGCCGAGTGTGAAGACGATCTCGCTCAGGCTGCCGGTCAGCGGCACGATCCGGTCCGCCGAGGTGATCGTGGTCCGCTTGCCGTCCGCCGACTTCACGGTGACGGGCAACTCAGGCGTGGGCACGGTGGCCGGCGGCTCGATCCGGTCGGCGTCCGCGGCCGTGCCGGCCGTACCGCCCGCCGTCTTCGCCGCAGGGGTCCCCGTGCCCCCGCAGCCGGTCAGCAGCAGAGCGGCCGCCACGGATACGGCGGCCGTCAGGACGCCGGTGCGCCTGCGCCGCGGCTGCCCGGCGTCCCGGCCCGGCGGGGCGAAGTCCTGCGAGAAGCGCACTGGGCACCGTCCTGTCGTTCTGCGGCGTGCAGTTGGGGAGGGAATGCGAAGGATGCGCCGGAAGGGGGTACCGACACACGATGTACATACCTTAGGTTAGCCTTACCTCATCTTCTAGGCCTCGGAGGGGTCCATGCCGCCGTACAGACCTGCTCGCGCGCTCGCCGTCGCGCTGCTCGCGGTACTGCTGGGGGCGCTGATCCCGGCCACCGCCGCGCAAGCGGCGAACCGGACGGTGCAGGGCGGCCGGCTGGACTGGGGCATCAAGTCCTCCTTCCAGAGCTATGTCACCGGCCCCATCGCCCAGGGCAGTTGGAGCCTGGCCGGCGGTGCGGCCACGGTCGGCGGCAGCCAGTTCCGCTTCCACTCGGCCACCGGCTCCTACGACCCGGCGGGCGGCGCCCTCAGCTCAGGCTTCTCGGGCGGAGTCCGCTTCACCGGCCACAAGAAGTCCGACGGCTCCTACGAACTCGACCTCACGATCAGCCGCCCCACCGTCCGCATCCGGGGCGGCAGCGGCACCGTGTACGCGGACATGGTCAGCAAGGACCGGGGGACAGGCCGGATCACCTCCACCGCCCAGGTGCCACTCGCCACACTCGGCCTCTCCGGAATCGACATGAAGGGCGGGTCCACCCCCATCGCCCTCAACAACGTCCCGGCGACACTGACTTCGCAGGGCGCGAAATCCTTCGCCGGCTACTACACGGCCGGTACGCCACTGGACCCGGTCAGCCTCTCCGTGGACACCACGGGCCCGGCGCCGAAGCCCGCCGCGTCGAAGTCCACCGAGAAGTCCGGCAGCAGCGGCGAGCAGCATAAGAAGAAGGCGACGGCGGGCCGCTTCGAGGACGCCGCGGTCGACTGGGGTGTGCGCCGCACCTTCCGCGAGTACGTCACCGGCCCGATCGGCAAGGGGAAGTGGACCCTGGCCGGCGGCGCCCAGGACGGCGGTGCGCTCTTCCGCTTCCCGAAGGGCGAAGGAACGTACGACCCGGAGAAGCAGACCCTGAACGCCACCTTCGCGGGCAGTGTCCGCTTCACCGGGGCGGGCGGCCTCGATCTGACGCTCTCCCGGTTCGCGGTGGGGCTGAAGGCGGGCAAGGGCACGCTCAGCGCCGACGTCCTGAGCGACGGAGAGGCCCGCAAGGCCGTACCGCTCATCACCTTCACCGCCAAGGACTTCGCGCCGAAGAACGGCCTCGCGGTCCTCACGGAGGCCCCCGCGACCCTGACCGCAGGCGGCGCCAAGGCCTTCGGCTCCCTCTACAGGGCGGGCACCGCGATGGACCCCGTCTCGCTCGCCGTGGCCGTCGACGCGAAGGCGAAGCTGCCCGCGCTGCCCGACCTGGGCAGCGACCCCGCACCGTCGGACTCCCCTTCGCCGGCGACCACCGTGGCGGCTGCGGCATCCGCGCCGGACGACGGCCCCCCGACCGCGCTGTACCTGGCACTCGGCGGCGCGGGCGTGCTCGCCGTGGCCGCGGCCGGCGTGCTGTTCCTCGTGCGCCGCAGCCGCTCGAAGCCGGACACCCCCTCCTGACCCCCGCGCATCCTCCCTCCCCCCACACCACCCCCGTTGATTCCTGCTCATCCCTGAGGAGACCACCGACCATGGCAGCCACCCGCCGCCCCATAGCCCTCGCCGCAGCCGTCGCCACCGCTGCCGCCCTCGGTGCCGCCTTCGCCCTCCCGGCGTTCGCGGCCGGACAGTCCGACCGGGAAGGTGCCTCCGCGTCCGCCCCGGCCATGGAGCTGAAGGACGGCACGCTGGACTGGGGCTTCAAGGAGTCCTTCCGCAAGTACATCGGCGCCGCGGGCAAGATCACGGTCAAGGACGGCGCCACCCAGGCCGACGGCAACGGTGTGTTCACCTTTGTCAACGGCAAGGGCACGTACGACATGACCACCCACGGCACCGACACCGCCTTCGAGGGCGGCGTCAACTTCTCGGCCCACGGCGGCGTTCTCGACATCACGCTCTCGGACGTCAAGCTGTCGACCGCCGGCACGGGCGGTGCGATCACCGCAGACGTGGCGACGCCGCAGGGCACCCAGGACGATGTGGCCGTCGCCGATCTCGACCTGTCGGCCGTGAAGCCGGGCCAGGGCGCGGGCGGGGCGATGGTCTTCAAGGACATCCCCGCGAAGCTGACGAAGGCGGGCTCCGAGGCCTTCAACGGCCAGTACCAGGAGGGTGAGGTCCTCGACCCGGCCACGCTCACGGTGAAGGCTGTCGCGGCCCCGACCGAGGAGCCGACCGGCCCGGCCGAGCCGACGGAGAAGCCGACCGACCCGGCCGAGCCGACCGGCAAGCCCACCACACAGCCCACCACGCAGCCCACGGAGGCGACACCGAAGCCGTCCCCGACGGTCACGGCCACCGACAAGCCGGCCGCCGACCCGGGCGCCATCGCCGACGGCACCCTGGACTGGGGCGTCAAGGCCTCCTTCCGTACGTACGTCACGGGCCCGATCGCCAACGGCAGGGTCGAGACGACGGGCGGCGCCACCGCGTCCGGCGACGGCTACCGCTTCCCCGACGCCACCGGCCACTTCGACGCCGGCGAGAAGACCCTGAACGCCGAGTTCGACGGCAAGGTCCGCTTCCTGGGTCACCAGGAGGACGGTGCGTACACGCTCGACCTGTCGCTGACCAACCTGGAGATCCAGGCGGACGGCACCAAGGGAAAGCTCGTCGCCGACGTGTCCACCAAGGACCGTGAGACGAAGGAGGTCGCCACCTACACCGGTCTGGCCGTCGCCGATCTGAAGCTGCCGGCCGGCGGACTCACCGCCAAGGACGGTGTGGTGACCCTCTCGGCGATCCCGGCGACCCTCACCGCCGACGGCACCAAGGCCTTCGGCGGGATGTACAAGGCGGGTGAGCGGCTCGACGCGTTGACCGTCGCAGTCGCCGTGGACAAGGACGCCGAACTCCCGGCCACCGGCGGCACAACAGGCGGCTCGTCCACGGGCGGTACGTCCACGGGCGGCTCGACCGCCGGCGGTTCGACGACCGGCGGCACCGTGGGCGGCGGCGGCACGGTCGGCGGCACGGGAGCCCTCGCCTCCACCGGCTCCGACATCCCGTCCGGCGCGCTGTTCGCCGCCTCGGGTCTCATCGTGGCAGCCGGCGCCGGAGCGGTCGTCGTGGCCCGCCGTCGCCGCACCGTCTGATCCCGCCCCGCCGCGCGACACCACCGCCCGGGTACCGGCCTCGTGCAGGGCCGGCACCCGGGCGGTGCTTGAATGCGCACGTGAGTGACTACGACGTACCCGCCGGCATCGACGTACTGCGCGTGTTCTGCGGTCCCGACGGCCGGCACGGCAACGCGCTCGGAGTCGTACGCGACGGACGCGACCACCCCGACGAGGCGTCCCGGCAGCAGCTCGCCCGCCGACTCGGCTTCAGCGAGACGGTGTTCGTGGACGATCCGGAACGCGGTCACCTGGAGATCTTCGCCCCGGGGCTCCGGCTGCCGTTCGCCGGGCACCCCCTGGTCGGCGCCGCCTGGCTGCTCGACCTGGAGGTCCTGGAGCTGGAGGTGGGGGAGGTCTTCGCCCGCCAGGACGGTGAGTTCAGCTGGATCACCGCCCGCCCCGAGTGGGCCCCGCCGCGCACGCTGGAGCGGTACGGCTCGCCCGCCGAGGTCGACGCGCTGCCCGCCCCGCCGCCGGGCGAGGGCTGGCTCTACGCATGGGCGTGGGAGGACGAGGCGGCGGGCCGGGTCAGGGCCAGGGCGTTCCCCCGGAGGGACGAAGGGGCCGCCGAGGACGAGGCGACGGGCGCGGCCGCGCTGCTGCTCAGCACCCAGCTGGGCCGCGCACTGAACATCAGGCAGGGCCGCGGCTCCCAGATCCTGACAGCCCCCGCACCGGACGGCACGGTGGAGATCGGCGGACGGGTCCTGCTGGCCGTCCAGAGCTGACCGAAATCCGGCACACCGGGCCCGCGCGGCGGCACACCGGGCCCGCGCGGCGAAAATCTAAGCCCGTCCGGCGATCGAGGACAAAAGACGAAGCGGCGGAGCAACCCGAGCCCGGGTCACTCCGCCGCCGGCCGCCGAGGCCTACGCCCCGAGCGGGAAGACCTCACCCAGCTCGCGGAACACCGCGGTGTTCAGCGCGAACGCCCGCTTGCACTCGTCCACGATCCGCCGCTTCTCCAGATCGTCCGCGTGCACCCCGTCCAGCAGCTCGCGGTAACCCCGCTTGAACGAGGCGGGGTTGGCGATGCCCTCGAAGACGTAGAACCGCACGCCGTCGCCCTTGCGCTCGAAGCCCCAGGTCCGCTCCGCCTTGTCGCGGATGATCTGGCCGCCCGACAGGTCGCCCAGGTAGCGCGTGTAGTGGTGCGCGATGTATCCCGCCGGCCAGCTGCGGGCGCACTCGGCCACCCGGTCGGCGTAGGCGGCCGTGGCCGGCAGCGGCTCCAGGTCCTCGCGCCAGCCGGCACCCCGCAGATGGGCCAGATCGCGCTCCAGCTCGGCGGTGCGCATCAGCTCGGACTGGATGAACGGACCGGCGACCGGGTCGTTGCGCAGTGCCTCGGCACCGTCCTCCAGGGCCCGGTACACGAACCACAGCTGCTCGGTGTAGCGCGTGTACGCGTCCACACCGAGGCGGCCGCCGAGCAGGTCGCTCATGAAGGTCGAGGTCTCCGCCTCGGTGTGCTGCTCGTGCGACGCGGTGCGGATCAGTGTCGAGAAGGGCGTGGCGGTGACGGTTGCGTCCAAGGTGGGCCTCCGGGGACCGAGGGGGACGGGAAGTCCAGAAAGAGACGTAGATATCGGCCTGTCACGGCAGTTCCCGTGGCGCCGGCCGGTGTGCCGATCTTCCTACTTAGGCTTACCTAAGTCAACTGGTTCCCGACGTCCTGTCGGTAAAACGTACCTCCTCCGGCCCGGAGGCATACGGAAAACGGCCGCCCGGGGGGCGGCCGGTTTCCCTGAGCGGGGGGGGTGCGGGGCGGGGAGCGTGAGGGTCTCGGCCCCCGGCTCCGTCACCACCACCGGCGGCTCGAACAGGGC